>JAUCGG010000389.1 GCA_030378015.1 Desulfococcaceae bacterium HSG8 | reverse complement strand
AAATCGGAAAACGGATGTTTTCCGATTTTAACCCGGAATCCACTGCTTGCGAAAGTTTTCGATCTACTGAGTGTACTTAAATCTGCTGAGATTAATTAAGGTAAAAAGAACTTCTAAACCAATGCAATCAGGAGCTTCGAACATGCTTTTTGTAATTGATGTCGGGAACACAAATACGGTAATGGGGATTTATGATGGCAGGCATCTGCTTAAAGATTGGCGGATACGTACAGAAAGAAACTCAACGGAAGATGAATTTAACATCCTTGTCACCGCTCTTTTTGCTGACAGTGGTACGAATCCGGGGGATATCCGTAAAACCATCATTTCCTCTGTTGTACCCCCGATGGTGAGTATTTTAGATGGGTTTTGCCGAAAATATCTTAACCACGCCCCCCACTGGGTAGATGCCAAATCTTCTGCAGGTATGCCCATACTCTATAATAATCCCGCTGAAGTCGGGGCGGACAGGATTGTCAACGCGGTGGCTGCTTATGAAAAATATAAAACCGGTCTTGTGGTGATTGATTTCGGAACTGCCACCACCTTTGATGCGATTTCGGCAAAAGGAGAATATCTCGGAGGCGCTATCAGCCCGGGAATTATGATCGCTTCCGAAGCCCTGTTTCAGAATGCATCCAAACTGCCTAGGGTTGAAATTTTTTCAGCACCTGAGAATGTTATCGGCAAAGATACCGGCGGCAGCATAAAATCAGGTATCATCTACGGATATGCCGGGCTTGTGGACGGAATGGTTCGCAGGATGAGCGCGGAAATGGAGACATCTCCCCGGATTATTGCCACCGGAGGACTGGCCCCCCTGATGGCTGATGTGTGCGAGACCATTGAGGTGGTGGAATCTGACCTGACCCTGGAAGGACTTCGCATCATTTATGAAAAAATCGGGAATTAAAAGCTGAGATGTACTATGGGAAATGTAGGGTGGGTGGAGCGAAGCGTAACCCACCGGGCAACTGATGGTGGGTTACGCTTCGCTTCACCCACCCTACATTTCCGATTTTTATTTTCTGGAAGA
>JAUCGG010000123.1 GCA_030378015.1 Desulfococcaceae bacterium HSG8 | reverse complement strand
GAAGAAAATTCCACTATAAGACCTCCGAGGTTTCCGAAATTTCAGCGGCCCGTTTACCATTAAAACCTCGGAGGTCTGGGGACTTCCCGAACTTTTACACATAAGACCTCCGAGGTTTCCGAAATTTCAGCGGCCCGTTTACCATAAAAACCCTCGGAGGTCTGGAGCAATTAAAAGTGTCAGGTCACACGCGTTCCCAAACTCCGTTCGGGAACGCGACTGACCGCAAAACTCCGGTTTTGCGTGAAATGCCGGACAGATGCAAACAGAGTTTGCCTGCAAGTGTGTTCCCAAACGGAGTTTGGGAACAAGCTGACACTTTTAATTACACCCGGGATCACCCGGAACCTCTTCAGCCAGACTTGACAAAAATATTATCATACTTATATATTTCTGAAATAGACGCTCATGAAAAAATAAAATATCAGGATGTACTGTTATTTTTAACTGAAGAGAAAACAGACAGATAATGCCACAAAGACACGCAAAGAACCTTCGTGAGACTTCGCGCCTTTGTGCCTTCGTGGCATTAAGTTGCACATCGCGTTAATTCAGAAAAAACAAATTACAAATAAACGATCATGAAAACCCCGGGTTTTTCACCCCGGTCATGAAAATATTTTCTGTGAAACCAGAGAAATGATCTAAGGATAACATTATGCCAAAACCAAAAAACGCGGAAGAATTTATCGCCATGCAAAGAGTTGCTATTGCATCAAATCCGGGCTGCGGCTCGTCCCATTACAATCTTGCAGTGGCCCTGATCGGACAGAAAAAATATGACGAGGCTGAAGATGAACTCCATGAAGCCATCGAATGCAGCCCGAACCTGGCCGAAGCTTATACCCAATTGGGGGGAATCTGCCTGAAACGGGGAGACCTGGAAGGCTGCCTTCAATATAATAAACAGGCGACTCACTCAAGGGCAGGATTTGCCGAGGGGCATGGAAATATCGGCTTTGCATACCTTCAGATGGGAAAGATTGATGAGGCCATTCCCGCGCTGGAAAAGGCAGTGAGGTGGAACCCCAAATTTATCCAGGCAATGGCAACTCTGGCAAATGCTTATCTGATGAAAGGGATGCTGGATGAATGCATCAGCACCAATCTGAAACTTATTGACTTGGAACCCGATTTTCCGATTGCCCACAATAACCTGGCAATCGCCTATCTTGAAAAAGGGGAACAGGGCCTGGCTGTGGAACACTGTGATAAAGCTGTTGAACTGGGCTACGAAGTGGCCCCGGAGATTCTGAAAGAGATTGAGAGTTACCGAAAATAATGCCAGAAATCAGGTATTTTCTTTATCACAAAGCCCATCCCGTACAAAAAAATCATGATATCTGGAACACATCCCTCCCTGTGAACAGAATCCCTTCCCGGGATACGGCAGAAGGCAGTGTAACGCACGGTGACTATTTTTCTGCCATCCGATTTTTCCTGGAAGAAAATGGTTGGAAGGTCATCATATCTGCGGTTTCCCAATGTATGTGCAGGCCTGTTCTGCTGGCAGAAATAAAGGAAATCAGCATTTGCCTGGAAAAACATGGGGAATTTTACCATCCTGCCCGGATCCGGATTTATATGGATGATGAAAAAATACCGTTTGTGCTGAATGCAGCGGTTTCCGATGCGGGCAGGGGATGCATCCTAAGGGAATATTATCTGCTGAAACAGTTAAATGAAGATTTCCCATGTACGTTCCTTCCGAAAATTTACGAACAGGGATATGGTCAGACATTATCAGGAACAGAAATTCCCATGTTCCTGGGGGAATGGTTTGACAATTATAATGAATTTCATATCTCCCATGATCCGAATGATGGAAAGAATAAAATCCGGGTTTGGGATGCGGGTCGGGGGCCTTATTTCCTGTCCCATGAAAAGACAAGGGAACTCTACCGTCAGGCCGCCATGATCCTGACCTGTTACTATAATTTTGAGACTTTTGAGCAGATATATCCCTGGCATCACGGAGCCGGGGATTTTATTGTTAAGTATGAAAATGATGAGATTGACCTGAAGCTCATTACGGTCAGACAATATACCTCACTGGTTGAACACCAAGGAGCCGAACCTGACCCGGGGGCCATTCCGGAAGCTTTGCTTCTTTTCCTGCTGAACCTTTCTATTCGGATGCGCCTTGACAGAATGGATGGCGTGGGGGATATTGTATGGGCAGATGACATTGCAGTGCAGGGAACTCTGGAGGGCTTTTTCCAGGCACTTTCATTACGGGTTCCGGAAGCTTTTGTTATTTATTTCCGGAATTACCTTTCATCACATACAGAAACAGCTTTACTTGATCTGTCGGAATCAATTGTCAATGCCTGTCCGCCACTGATTCCGGAGGTTCCTGTGATGCAGAAGCATTTGAAAAAGCATACAGTAAATTTGCGTTTATTTATGGCAACGACTTCCGAAGTTTCCGAAACTTCGGAAGTCTGACAGAATTCATACACTATCGCCCGCCGGTGCCCCTTCCCGAAATATCCCTCCCTGCAAGAGGATTATAAAGCTTTGTAATTGCAAACTTCATAACATCCAGCGACTTCATGTCTGCTATAATACCCATCAGCGTATTTTCCGCATCTTCCGGAAGCACACATGCATTTGAATCATCAAAGGTTAACTCTTTGAAACCTTTTATAAGTTTTTTATGATCTTTCTTGGTCATACCTACCTGAACCGCCTTTTTGCCATTGACGTCTTTAACCTCGTCAGTTAGTCCGGCATCTTCAATCTTTTTAAGTTTTTCACCTTCCAAAAAAATGTTGATATAAAAATCTGCCATTAAAAAACCTCCTTTTTTTGAGTCAACAGGGTTGAACACGCTCAAGGTGCCCGAGTTATTCATGCACGATACGGTATTTATTAATTAAAATTCAGCAGATCGGAAATTCCTGCAAATAGCTGATTCCGTGGAACTTCCATGACCTAACAGTCACAACGAAACATGAAAGTCGGCAAAAAGGGAGTGCTATTTTGCACTCCGAAGACTTTCATATAAAAATGGATATTTTTTACCATGAAAGTACATTCTGAAAAGCCGGGTTTTTATCTGTTTTCACCGAATATTTTCATCAGCGGGGTGAAAAACCCGGCTTTTTCATAGGCGTTTATTCGGTAACCCGGATCCGCTGTTTGCAATCTGCTGAAAATGCTATACCGCTGACAGCGATTTCGGCTATATAGTAACAAATGCTTTTTGTCAAGGAAAGTTAACCGGGATTCAGGATGCCGGAACTTTTCACTCTGTAATAAAATCAGATTTTTTCAGTTTGTTATTACGATAAAAACGAAAACATGGGTAAATTATACCTTTTCTGTTGACAAAAAATAATATTGATTTTATAGTGCCTCTTTTTTAAAACTTCATGGAAATTTCAAATGATATAAGAATGCCTTAGCAATTCCAATGCCCGCTATGGTAAATTCTATTTACAGATTAAGGTATAGTCAGATTAATTAAAAAAATCGGCATAACAAACAACTGGCCGTTTGTTCTTTATTTTTCCAATTCAAGTGCAAGCGGCCGAATGAAGGATGCCAGAAAAAAACGGAGGTAAACATGGCAAAACATGAAACTCCTTTGTTGGATCAGCTCGAAACCGGGCAGTGGCCAAGTTTCGTGACCGACATCAAACGGGAGGCCGAATCAAGGGCAAAAAACGAAAGGAACATAGAATATCAGATCCCCGCGGATGTCTGTGAAGACCTTCTGGGTGTGCTTGAGCTCTCTTTTAAGCATGGAAGAACTCACTGGAAACACGGCGGAATCGTCGGTGTATTCGGTTATGGCGGCGGTGTTATAGGAAGATATTGTGACCAACCTGAACAGTTCCCGGGCGTTGCGCATTTTCATACCATGCGTGTCTCTCAGCCGGCAGGTAAGTTTTACACCACAAAATATCTGGAAAGCATCTGCGACCTATGGGAGCGGCGCGGCAGCGGTATCACAAACATGCACGGATCAACCGGAGATATTATTTTCCTGGGCACCACAACACCTCAGTTGGAAGAAGTCTTCTATGAACTGAGCCATAATCTTAATCAGGATCTGGGCGGTTCCGGGTCAAATCTGCGGACACCTTCCGATTGCGTCGGTCAGGCCCGTTGCGAATTTGCATGTTTTGATACACAGGCCCTTTGCCATGATCTCACCAATGAGTACCAGGATGAACTTCATCGTCCGGCATTCCCATATAAATTCAAATTCAAATTTGACGGTTGTCCCAACTGTTGCGTTGCATCCATCGCACGGTCAGACCTCTCCTTTATCGGCCTGTGGCGGGATGAAATCCGTATTGATCAGGAAGCAGTGAAAGCATATGTGGGCGGCGAAATCCCGCCCAACGGCGGCGCTCATGCCGGACGCGACTGGGGTGCATTTGATATTCAGAAAGAGGTAATCGGTCTCTGCCCCACCGAGTGTATGCGCTATGAAAACGGGAAGCTGGAGATCAATAACAAAGAATGTAACCACTGCATGCACTGCATCAACGCCATGCCGAGAGCACTGAGGGTCGGTGAAGACAGGGGCTGTGCCATGCTGGCAGGTGCCAAGGCTCCCATTCTGGACGGTGCTCAGATGGGTACTCTTATTGTTCCGTTTATCAAGGTAGAACCGCCTTATACAGAGATCAAGGAAACCGTTATTGAGCCGATCTGGGACTGGTGGATGGAAGAAGGAAAGAACCGCGAGCGGCTCGGCGAACTGATGAAGCGTCAGGGATTGCAGAGGCTGCTTGAGGTGACCGGATTTGCTCCGGATGCCCGGATGGTTCAGGAACCGAGAACCAACCCGTACATCTTCTGGAAAGAAGATGAGGTTGACGGCGGCTGGGAACGGGATATCAACGAATTCAGGAAACATCATCAGAGATAAAGGGGGCAGACAACCATGGCATTTATATCATCAGGTTACAATCCTGGAAAACCGATGGAAAACCGGATCACTGACATCGGTCCGAGACATTTTGAAGAATTTTATCCTCCGGTTATCAAGAATAACAAGGGGAAATGGCTGTATCACGAAATCCTGGAGCCCGGGGTACTGGTTCATGTTTCTGAAACCGGGGACGAAGTTTATACCGTAAGAGTTGGCGGATGCCGTCTGATGAGTGTATCCCATATCCGTGAAATCTGTGAAATCGCGGACAAACACTGCGACGGATACCTGCGGTTCACCACCCGGAACAACATCGAATTTATGGTGGATTCCAAAGACAAGGTCAAACCGCTCGTGGATGATCTTATGAGCCGGAAACAGGCTGGCGGCTGTTACAAATTCCCTGTTGGCGGAACCGGTGCAGGAATTACCAACATCGTTCATACCCAGGGATGGATTCACTGCCATACGCCTGCAACAGACGGATCCGGTACTGTGAAGGCGACTCTGGATGTGATGTTCGATGATTTCAGAAATATGAGACTGCCTGCGCAGGTGCGTATCTCTATGGCGTGCTGTCTGAACATGTGCGGAGCCGTTCATTGCTCTGACATTGCAATCCTAGGGTATCACCGTAAACCGCCCATGCTGGATCATGAGTATATGGACAAGATGTGCGAGATTCCGCTGGCTGTTGCAGCCTGCCCGACCGCGGCAATCAAACCGTCCAAGGTGAAGCTGGCTGACGGCAGTGAAGTGAAGAGTGTTGAAGTAAGGAATGAAAGATGTATGTTCTGCGGTAACTGCTACACCATGTGTCCCTCCATGCCGCTGGCTGATGATGTGGGTGACGGAATCGTGCTGATGGCAGGCGGAAAGGTGTCCAACCGGATCAGCGCTCCTAAGTTCTCCAAGGTCGTCGTCGGTTTTATCCCGAACGAGATGCCGCGATGGCCCACGATGACAGATACTATCAAGAGAATTGTTGAAGCCTATGCAGCAGGCGCAAGAAAGTATGAGCGTGTCGGCGACTGGGCTGAGAGAATCGGATGGGAAAGATTCTTTGAGAAATGTGAGATTGATTTCACGCATCATCTGATTGATGATTTCCGTGATCCTGCTTACTTCACATGGCGTCAGACAACGAACTTTAAGTTCTAAATAATTCAGACCTCCGGGGTTTCCGAAACCTCGGAGGTCTTTCTTTACGGAAAAGGGGTTTGAAGATGGAGTACGAAGAGGCAAAACAGAAAATATTGGACGGTCTCACCAAGAAACTGAAATCAAAATCCAAATTTTACTTCAACGACCTGTCTAAAATAATGGGTGTCAAGCCGAGAGAGGCCAAGAAGGTAGTCAATAAAATGGTGGAAGAAGGGTTGCTGGAGTACTGGTCAAGCGGAAGCACTTCCATGTACGGTATGCCTGGCACTGGCAAGCAGGCCGCAGCTGAGCATGAGGATTAATTTTCGTTATTCAGGAGTCAGGGAAGTTTTTTCACTGCCTCCTGAATACACGTCTGATGTTTTTCCCCATTTTATCTGTGTTAACTTTAGATTCCTTTCCTATTACATTATTAACATTCCTGTTTTAGAACACCCCCATCGGGACAGAGCCTGAAAACGAGTCAAGATCCTCTTTACAATATCCATAAAACTTGGTAAATTTAATTCTTAACTTAGCTTCATAGAATTTAACTTTTTGAAAATACTGTGAGAATATGCTATGACAAATGACAGCTATGAATTTGATCAGGGCATTGATGAAGAGGACACTTTAAGTAAGGACGAATCTATAGAACAGCCTTATGATCCAAGCAGAATCAAAGTTGATCCCAGACCCATGACTGTATTGCAGGTTATGCGAAAGATAAATTTTGAAGAAATCAACCTTCAGCCTGGTTTTCAGCGTAATATCGTATGGGACGAAATACGCCAGAGCAGACTTATAGAATCTATACTCATACGGATTCCTTTGCCTGCATTTTATCTGGATGCCAGAGATGAGGATGAGTGGTTGGTAGTTGACGGACTTCAACGTTTAACAACTTTGGATCGTTTCATCAATAAAAAAGAGCTTCGCTTAAATAATCTTGAATTTTTAGGCAATCAATTAGATAGAAAAAATTTTGATGAACTTCCGCGCGGCTTTCAACGGGTTATTGAAGAGGCTTATTTGCATTTATATGTGATAATGCCAGATACCCCTCCTGAGGTAAAATTTTCCATTTTCTATCGTATCAACACAGGCGGAATGGTATTGTCAGCTCAGGAAATTCGGCATTGTCTGTTTCAAGGAGAGGCAACAAGGTTGCTTAAAGAATTGGCTGAGTCGGAAGAATTTCTGGAAGCGACCAACCGTTCCATTAATACCAAGAGAATGGATGATCGGGAATGTGTACTCCGCTATTGTGCATTTCACCTTGTCTATGAAGGTCTTATAGAATATCAGAAGCCGGACCTTAATCAGTTTTTAAGCGACGTTATGACTAAAATTAATGAAATGGATCAGTCTGATATATCGAACCTTAAATCCTGCTTCCTAGAATCAATGAGAATCTCAAAAGAAGTTTTCGGAGAATATGCTTTCCGCAAAATGTTTGTAAGGAATGCACGAAGAAGTCCTCCTATTAATAAGGCTTTGTTTGAGGTATGGTCTGTATCTCTGGAACAATTTGATAAAAATGAACTTTCAAATAACAAAGAAGCAATCATTGAGGGTTTTATATCTGCAATGAATCATGATGGTGATTATGTGGCATCAATCACTCAAGGCACCGGTGCTGTAAAAAAAGTAGTAAAACGTTTTACCACCACAATGAAGATAATAGAGAAGGCTTTGTCATGATCTCCAGTTTGAGAATTGAACGATTTAAATGTTTTGAGGATGTGAATATAACATTTGGTAAAATAACACTTTTCGCAGGGATTAACGGAACTGGGAAGTCAACGGTTATTCAGGCATTGCTACTGCTAAGACAAGCTTATATTACAGGGGCTTTGAAAGATAATAAACTTCCGCTGTATGGCGATATAGTCAAAATCGGCACAGTCAAAGATGCTCTGTATTACGGCAGCGATGAGGATTCTGTTGCTTTCACTGCAAACTTTGGCGAAAATCCGGAGGCGTTATTTCGTTGGATTTTTGAGTATGAAAATCTTGATAACTATTTTATGGAAGGCACTTCTTCGAACATGGATTTACCCTCATCAGGGATTTTTGCTCCGAGATTTTTTTGTCTTACGGCTGAACGCCTGGGACCCCGACTAACTTATCCGATGACAGAATTATCAAAAAAAGAGATGCATGTTGGCTTTCAAGGAGAATATACAGCGCATTGTCTGGCTAAATTCGGAGATGATCGTATTCCCAATTCAAATCTCGCGTTAAAAACAGATGAAGGGGTCATCAATTCCACTCTTGCACATCAGACCCAGCTTTGGATGCGACAGGTTACACCTTATGTCATGTTTAATACTGAATCTGTCACTCAGACGGACTGGGTAAAATTAGGCATTAAGGTTTATGGCGGACAGACTGATTATATGCGTCCTACAAATTTAGGATTTGGTATTTCTTATACGCTTCCTATTATTGTCGCCGCTCTCATGGCAGAACCGGAAACCATGCTGATTATTGAAAATCCGGAGGCTCATCTGCACCCTGCGGGTCAGTCGCGGCTTGCTCAGTTCCTCGCCAAAATAGCAGAAAACGGGGTTCAGGTTGTTCTGGAAACTCATAGCGATCATATTCTTAACGGTCTTCGTATAGCAGTAAAGAAAGAGATAATCAGTAATCCTGAGGATATGAAGATGCAATTTTTTTCCCGTGGCAGAGCATTGGGAAGCAATATCGTGAAGAAGCCCCGAATTTTCAAAGACGGAGGTATAGATTGTTGGCCGGAAGGTTTTTTTGATCAGTTCGAGCAGGATTTGGAGGAGTTGTTCTGATGTATCTGTTAATTAATGAATTATCTTTTCAAGCCCAGGCTTCTGATCGTAATCACGCTCACAAATTAATGAATGAACTGGTTTCAGTGATCAAATCGCTTAAATCTTTTCAGGAAAATCCTGTCTGCACTTCGGAAACCCTTTGGAAACGAGATATTTCTTTAAGATACAATGTGTTTCAATGGCTTAATGAAACCAGTAAGGATCAAATGCGTTGGTTCAACATCGTTGTTCGGAAGGGGCCTTATATTGAAACTCTCTTAGATGAATATCTTGATTATTATGAATGTCGGTTCCATAAGGAGGATGTGAGTTCCAGCTCTCTGGCAGGTGCGTTCTTTTTTGACGGAATACTAACAAGTTTACAACATTCTGACCTGTATAGTTCAGAACAAATTTGTCTTCAGTGTCAAGGAGAAGGAGAGCCTGAAGAGTCTGAAATTATCAATGTTTTCAATGCCGATCAACTGCCTGATGTTATTGAAAAGCTGTCAAAAAGAATATTTCAGAATATTTCATCCTGGAATGACTTGTGGACCCAAAAAGCTCTTTTATTTCCATATCTTTCATTTTGCGAATGTGTAAAAGAACAATTAGGCGGCCTTGATTTTTCGCCGACAAATGTGAAGATAATTCAAGAGCATTTATCTAAGATGAACGAATACTGTGGAAAACTAGCTGAAAACGAGAAGTTTTTGCCTGATTATCAACAAATGGGGCTTGAAGCAACAAGGGAAAATAAAATTACACTTAAACATTACGGCTATCAAAGAGAATTTATCTGTCCCGATGGAAAAAAGAGAATATTTGAATGGCATAGTAAACAAAAAGGGCAGAATTTGAGAATCCACTTTTACCCTCCAAATGATAATAATAAACAATTCCTTATCGGCTATATCGGCCCGCATTTGGATACGTACAAGCACCATTGAATACCTTTCCCAGATGTAATGAGTAAATGCTATCCGATTCGTGGCTGTAATGATATAAAAATCTCATTAATCTTGGTCAATTCAAAGAATGGAAAAGCACTTCTTAAATTTTCCCTTTTGTATTACTTCGATGTGTAAATTCATTTCATCCCACGTTCCTTATTGATTTTTCTGCATTTTGATTATATACTTTTTTCATCAGATTGAAAATCATCAGGAGGATACTTCCGTATTTGTTTATAATTATCTCATTTTATCTTAATCTTAAAAATACATTCGGAAAACTTGTTTTTTTCACTGAAAATATTTCCATGCATGTTTTTTTCACATGAGCGTTTAATCCACTGGAAATGTTACCGCCAAAAGCTAAGAATGATTGGGAACATATGTGAAGAAACCCGGGTTTTTGCAACACAGGAAGAATCGGTCAGTAAAAGCCGCTCTTCCACAAAAAACGAGCACATTATGAAAGCATTTTTTCATGTTACTGATTTAGAAAAAGTATTTGAATATATACCCCGTTTCTCACAGGTTGCTACAGAACAGATTCCCCTTGCCGATACAACCGGAAGGGTCCTGGGAGCAGATATCGTTTCTGATACTGATCTTCCTGAGTTTATGCGGGCCACTATGGACGGATATGCGGTTCGTGCGTCTTCAACTTACGGAGCATCAGAGGGCAGCCCAGCATATCTGAATGTAAAAGGGACGATTGTCATGGGGGAATCGCCCTGCTTTTCAATCGGACCCGGGGAATGCGCGAGAATTTCAACCGGAGGAATGCTGCCGGAAGGCTCGGACAGTGTGGTAATGATCGAACATGCAGAAGCACTGGACAGTACTACCGCAGAGGTTTATCGGAGTGTCGCGCCCGGTCAGCATGTTATTGCACTAGGCGAAGATTTTAAAAAAGGAGAGATCATTCTCTCACGGGGCCGAAAGCTCAGACCCCAGGAAACCGGTCTTCTGGCTGCTTTTGGCAGGGAACTCGTTGAAGTTTATAAAAAACCCGTTATCGGCATTATTGCGACCGGGGATGAAGTTGTGCCTGTTGAAGAAAAACCGGGGCCAGGACAGATTCGGGACATGAATACCTACACACTGTCGGGCATGATAAAGGAAGCCGGCGCGCTTCCCCTGACATTCGGGATTGTCCGGGACAATTATGACATTCTCCTTGAGACATGTTCCCAGGCTATTGCCCAGTCCGACATGGTTCTGATTTCAGGCGGAAGCTCTGTGGGAACCCGGGATTTTACTATCGAAGTTCTCTCTGCTCTCCCGGATTCCGAAATCCTTGTCCACGGAATCTCCATCAGCCCCGGGAAACCTACAATTCTGGCCAGTATTCGGGATAAAGTTTTCTGGGGGCTGCCCGGGCATGTCACTTCTGCTATGGTTGTATTTTCCACTGTTGTGCGTCCGTTTATCGAGCATATCGGAGGACTTGGGCATCAGAGAACATTCACAATCCCTGCCCTGCTTAATCGGAATATATCATCTGCCCAAGGACGGGTTGATTTTACCCGGGTCCGGTTAATTAAAAAGGAAGGTATCCTTTGGGCCGAGCCGGTTCTCGGAAAATCCGGCCTGATCAGCACTATGGTGAAGGCTGACGGCTTGGTCAGAATAGGGATAAACACCGAAGGTATAGATAAAGGGACCGAGGTTCCGGTAATTGTCAGTTGTCCGTCGTCCGTGGTCAGTTACAACGGACAACGGACGACTGACGACTGACAAAAAGGAGTATATTATGGAGAGAAGACGATACAGACGAATATTTTTTTCCATGGAAGACGGTCCCACTGCACTGTTCACCCATGTCAGATTCAGTGAGGAAGCAGTGACTGCGACGATTATGGATATGAGCATCGGCGGACTGGGTATGACTTTGAAAAAAGACGGCAATACGTTCATAAACATAGGAGACCTGCTGCGCCTTAATGAAATCAGGGGGCTGAAAAATTCGCAGTTCCTGAATAATGTGGAGATGGAAATCAGATGGATTCAGAATTATGATGCATTACAGCATGTCCTGTTCGGCTGCGAATTTACGGATATCTCAACAGAGACAGAGGAGCAAATCCAGGAATTTATTGATTTATGGGCTGATACAGTGACCGGGAGTTCAATATGAAGTCGGATAGGAATGTATATCTGAAGATGAAAACCCTGCAAGAGGCTCAGGAAATCCTATTTGAACAGTTTCCACATTTCGGGACAGGTTTACCCGAGATAGTTCCGGTTCCGGACGCGGTGGGCCGGGTGCTTGCAGAGCCGGTAGTTGCAAAAATTTCATCCCCGAATTTCCATGCCTCGGCAATGGACGGTATAGCGGTGAAGGCGGAAAAAACTTTCGGGGCCAGTGAAACAAACCCGATAAGCCTGACCATCGGCAAGGATGCCTTTTATATCAACACCGGTCATGTTATCCCCGGAAATACCGACGCGGTTATTATGATTGAGCATATCAATCTCACAGATGATACCCATATTGAGATCGAAGCCCCGGCATTCCCTTGGCAGAATATCCGAAAGATGGGTGAAGATATCGTGGCAACAGAGCTTCTGTTCCCCCGGAATCATCCGGTGACGCCCTATTGTGTCGGTGCCTTGCTCTCAGGGGGAATTTTTTCCGTATCTGTAAGAAAAAAGCCGAAACTTCTTATTATCCCCACAGGCTCCGAGCTTGCAGACTGGCGGGTTACCGCGCCGGAAGATATCAGACCTGGTCAGGTATTTGAAACCAATGCATACGTTCTCGGAAACCTGGCGGAGTCATGCGGCGGAACATATGTACGTCATGAAATGCTGGAAGATGATTCTGAGAAGATAAAAAAAGCTGTTGACGAAGCTGCAAAAGGCGACTTTGACATGATACTTGTCTGCGGAGGATCATCCGCCGGCTCCGAGGATTACTCAAAGCATGTTGTAGCGGAACTGGGCGAAGTGCTTATCCACGGCGTAACAATCATGCCCGGAAAACCGGTTCTCATCGGCAGAGTCAATGGCAAACCTGTCTTCGGGATACCAGGATATCCGGTATCAGCAATTATCGCGTTTGAGCAGTTCGTAAGACCCCTGATATACCAGGCATCAGGCCAGGCTGATATTGAGCGGCCCCGGGTACGGGTTGAACCGACGCGAAAGATCCCTTCAAAACTCGGGGTAGAGGAATTTCTGCGTGTAAAACTCGGTATGGTCGGCAATCGGATTGTCGCTACGCCCCTGCCCAGAGGCGCTGGCTGTATCACGTCTCTCACCGAAGCAGACGGTATTATCCGAATCCCGAACCATCTGGAAGGTTTGAGAGATAACGAACCTGTAAGTGCCGAACTGCTCCGTCCCCTGTCTGCTGTTCGGAACACCATAGTGGCTGTCGGAAGTCACGATAATACGCTGGATATTCTTGCAGATGAATTAAAGGCAAAACATGGTAAACTTACACTTTCATCAAGCCATGTGGGAAGCATGGGAGGCCTGATGGCTATCCGGAGAGGCGTATGCCATATGGCCGGATCGCATCTCCTGGATACAGAGGACGGTTCTTATAATATCTCCTATATCCGGAGATATCTCCCAGGCGCGCGGGTGAAACTGGTCAATCTGGTGTTCAGGGATCAGGGACTGATCATCCCTCCTGGGAATCCTAAAGGAATTAAGAGTATCGAGGACATTGCCCGGGAAGATATCCGTTTTATCAACAGGCAGTCCGGCTCCGGAACCCGGATTCTTCTGGACTACAGATTGAAGCAGTTGAATATGGACCCGGGGGCGATCAGGGGGTATGAAAATGAAGAATTTACCCATATGTCCGTGGCTGTGGCAGTATTAAGCGGCACAGCAGATGTGGGACTAGGGATCTGTGCAGCCGCGAAGGCCCTTAATCTTGAGTTTATCCCTGTTGTGACGGAGCAGTATGATCTTGTGATCCCGGAAGAACATTTTGGATCAGAAGGCATCGGAATTCTTCTTGAAACCATTCGTACTGCTGAATTTAAAAACCGTGTCCGAGCACTGGGAGGATACAGCACGGAAAAGACAGGCGAGATAACTGCGGTAGTGTAGGGTGGGTGGAGCGAAGCGCAACCCACCGTTGTTATTTACACTTACGCTATGTGCAACTTTTTAGGTGATTTCCAATAAAAAACATACCGGATCAAAGTTTGTAGTTCCGCCGGGTGTAATTAAAAGTGTCAGGTTCAGTATGTGTGCCCTTGTTCCCGGACTCCGTTTGGGAACACACCTGCCCGGCAAACTCTGTTTGCCATGCAAAACGGAGTTTTGCCTGCAATTGCGTTCCCAGACGGAGTTCGGGAACGAGGATGGCTCACCTGACACTTTTAATTGCAGCCAGTTCCGCCTTCAGGCGGCATAACACCGCCTGAAGGCGGAACTACAAACTGCACCTGGTATATTCTTTTCTGGAAATCGCCTTAACCCTCAGAGATGCAGGGCCGCCGTGTAAAATACCCGCGTGCTCGCGGGGGATTGACAAATCCCCGCCGCGGGGTTCGGATTTGCCAATCGTTCGACCGAGCAAGAGCGGCCGAATCGGGTATATGGAGTCCCTAACAAAAGGTGGGTTACGCTTCGCTACACCCACCCTACAGCTTCGTGCAAAATAAAAAAATAGAAATATCAATTAGTTATCATGTTGTTAATGATTTAACATTGACATACATTATATATATTGATAAGTGTTACTGTTTTGCAGTATGCGATACTCGGATATTCCGGACTTCCGAGTCTTGGGGAGTCCTCACAATCAGAATTATATTAAGATATTTTGATAATGAAGCATTTGGTTGAAAAATTTTCAAAACATGTTGTAATTGTAAATGAGCTGGGTCTTCATGCAAGATCGGCTGCCAGAATAGCAGAAATTGCTTGCGGTGCGCAATCCGATGTGTGGGTCATAAAAGACGGGGAAAAAGTGGATGCAAAAAGCATTATTGACATGCTTACGCTTGCATGTGGAAAGGGCACTGAAATAGAAATAAAAATTGATAAACCGTCAGATATTGACATCCTGAACCGCATTGCAGATCTGATTGAAGATGGATTCGGAGAATAAACAGATATGTCGGACACTGGGGAAATTTTACTAAAGGGCATCGGAGGTTCTCCTGGTATATGTATCGGAAAAGCCT
Source organism: Desulfococcaceae bacterium HSG8 (assembly GCA_030378015.1). Taxonomy (GTDB): domain Bacteria; phylum Desulfobacterota; class Desulfobacteria; order Desulfobacterales; family 4be13; genus JAUCGG01. Next base: position 2,817 of record JAUCGG010000123.1, on the reverse strand, counting down.
ACCTTGTTGATAAAGAAGGGGTGGATGTTGTCAAAAAGTATGCTGTCAGCAAAGCAGATCTGAAAGAAGAGAAAAATCGCTTCAAATCTGCTGTAAACAAAGCAAAAGAAGAACTTCACAGCATTATTGAGGAGACGCCTGAAGATTTTCGGGAACATGCGAATATTCTTGAGACCCATGTGGTGCTGCTCAAAGATAAAATGTTATATGGCAGAACCATTGAAAAAATTGAAAAAGAAGGGATCAATGCTGAATGGGCTCTTAAGAAGGTCGTGACATCCATCAAAGCCAGATTCAGGAGTATGTCTGACGATTATTTCAGGGAACGGGCTGAAGATATCGTTCATGTATCTGACCGTATCATGCGGAATCTGGTGGGCGCGGAGCAGGAGAGTATCAAAGATATTGACAGGCGGGTTATCCTTATCGCCGAAGATCTTTCTCCTGCGGATACATGCCAGATACAACTGGAAAAGGTAATGGGGGTTGTCACTGCCTACGGAGGGATGACCTCCCATACGGGGATTATCGCCCGGACCCTCGAAATTCCGGCAGTTTTCGGGGTTGACAATGCGACAAGCATTATTCAGAATGATGAACTGATGATTGTGGACGGCACAACCGGTGAACTGATCATTCATCCGACCGAAGTGACCCTTGTGAAATATGTAAAGCGCAGGGTTGAACACGAACTGCACCGAGCGGCAATTGCCAGGGGCAGCCACCTCCCCGCCCAGACCGCTGACGGTTTTACCATTCAGATCATGGGAAATATTGAGCTTCCCGAAGAAGTCGTATCGGTCAGGAATTACTGCGGAGACGGTATCGGTCTTTACAGAACTGAATTTCAATACCTGAGCCATCCTGATTTTCCAAGCGAGAACGAGCTTTTTGATAAATACAAGGATGTGGTGGAAGTCATGGCCCCGAAGCCGGTAACGATCCGCACCCTTGATATCAACGGGGATAAAACCCCTGTCCGTCATGCAGGCACTGCTGAACAGAACCCCGCTATGGGGCTTCGCGGAATCAGGTACTGCCTGAAAAAGCCTGATGTATTCATGACCCAGCTTCGGGCTATCCTTAGGGCCGCTGCATTCGGCAATGTCAGGGTAATGTTCCCCATGATATCCAGTTACGATGAAATCTGTGAAGCAAAGAAAATGCTGGACCAGGCGGCCGAATCGCTGGAAAAGGACGGGCTCAGCTTCAACAGGAATATCGAAGTCGGAATTATGATTGAAGTGCCTTCTGCCGTCATTATGGCGGATGTGATGGCGGAAGAAGCTGACTTTTTCAGCATCGGCACCAATGACCTTATCCAGTATTCCCTGGCAATTGACAGAGGAAACAAGCACGTCGCGCATCTTTATCAGCCTTTTCATCCGGCTGTCATGCGTATGCTGAAGCGGATTTCAGATGTGGGGAAAGAGAAAGGGGTAAAGGTGTTTATGTGCGGGGAAATGGCCGGTGATCCTATCCAGGTTCCCATACTTTTAGGCTTTGAAATAGAGGAACTGAGTATGAATCCCCTCTCGATTCCCTCTGTGAAGCGTATGGTAAGAGCAATCCGTTTTGAAGATGCCAGGAGTTTTACGAAAGACGTACTCAGGCAGACCACGGCTGAGGGCGTTATGAATCTGCTCCGGGATGCTTACGGGGATATTCTTTCGGATAAGGTTTTGAATGCGTGATGCGTGAAACGTGATGCGTGAAATTCCGCGGAGTGCAAAGCTTGCTTTGCTTTTCGTTCGACTGAATTCACGCCGAAGTCCGAGATTTCCGCGAAGCAAGCTTTGCACTCTGCTCTCGGAAAATTTCTTTAACACTGCACGACTCAACCTTCACCCGCTTAATAAGGAGAAACAGGCGTTGGACGTAAAGCATACAAAGATGGTAACTGAAAACAGGAAAGCCAGACACGACTATATTATATTGGAGGAATATGAGGCAGGAATGGTTCTTCTCGGGACCGAAGTGAAATCTCTCCGAACTGGCAGGGCACACCTGAAAGATTCGTATGCCAAAATCACCAAAAGAGGCGAGGTTTTTATTCATCAGATGCATATCGGCCCGTATCCTTTCACCCGCTATGGGAATCATGAGCCTTTGAGACCGAGAAAGCTTCTTTTACATAATCATGAAATCAAAAAGCTGATCGGGAAAATCAAGGAAAGGGGATTTTCTCTTATTCCGTTAAGGATTTATTTCAGAAACGGGAAAGCGAAAATGGCCATAGCGCTTGCCAAAGGTAAGCGCAGCCATGACAAAAGGGAGGCTATCAGAAGGCGGGATGAAAAAAGAGATATGGAGAGAGAAAAAAAAGGATATTGAACAGCGACTTCAGATAACTTAGTGCTTAGTTCCAGAAATAATGTCCGGGTTATGAATTCAGCGGAGTGCAAAGCTTGCTTTGCCTGTACGGTATTCTCGCAAAGCAGGCTTTGCACTCCGCGTTCGGATATATTTTTACTCACATAGTTTATCGCATTCTTAATTACGTAAAATGAGGAATGGTAATCTTTTCCTGAATCAGATGCAAAAAGTGGCGAATTTTCGTTTTTGAAAATAAGGTTCCGATTAAATAAAATCAATCAATCAATTATATATTTTTTCGTTCAGACACTGATTTAACCCGGACATTATTTCTGGAACCGAGCACTTAGATGATTTCCAGAAAAGAATATACCACCTAAATTGAGCGATTCTGGTTAGTAGGATTATATTCTTATAAAACAATTATTTATAAAGATCATATTTTCCAGTTGTGGTTTAACTAACTGTTTTTAAAAAGTTAGAATTATATTAAAAAAGTTT
>JAUCGG010000122.1 GCA_030378015.1 Desulfococcaceae bacterium HSG8 | reverse complement strand
TATCTCTCATTTTTATTATATTGAACCAATGATTAAACAGATTACACGAATTCCAAAGATTAGGCAAGCATCTAGGGGAGCCCCCGGTTTCGGGGTCTGCCCGATGCTTTACGTTTTTACAAGGCTCCGGCGGACATTCCCCGGAAACGGCAGTTTCCGAAAAGACAGATATGCCGGCCATCCGGTTCGCAGTGTCCCGGAACGGGCAGATCTGCCGTTTTACTGCTTAATAATTTCAGGATGTTGTGCCCTCCCCTAAATCCGTTATAATCAGAATCTTGTCAGGCAGGGATTCATGAAATCTCATTTATGTAAGAGCCGTTATTAACCGGGTTTTTCTGCTTTCAGCTTTAACCACGAAACACACGGAATACACGAAAAAAAGAGATATGAAATGAAAGATGCCGGAAAAAAGAATATAATTTCGATAATTTCGTGTCTTTCGTGGTTAAAAATAGAAAAACCGGAGTGACGGATCTGCAAATCCCTTATAAGCAAGGCTTCCCGTATCAGAGCTAAAATTTCGGCAAACCTTTAACGATAACTATCAATTTCCGATTTAGGAAGCCTTATTGCCCCGATACGCACACCGATAAAACCGCCGTTCAGGACATACCGCATGGTTTGCTGATCACGTACCACAACCATTTCAACACTTTCCTCAGGTGAGCGTTTTTTCACTTCCTTTACAAGCTGGCGGGGACTTGCGACTGCGACGCCGTCGTATTCGATAATCAGGTCGCCTTTCTCTAACTCCAGTTCCTCAGCCTGGCTTCCTTTTACAATAGTTTTCACTTGGACAACGCTGGCAAATTCTTTTTGTTCCGGCTTTTCTTTTGGTTTAGAAGGAGATGATGTTCTCCCTGATTTTGGCAGCACCGAAAGCCGTGCCAATTTTATCTCTGTGAATTCAAAAGCATAGTTATTTATCCCGAGGTATCGTAGCAGGCGTTTCAGCACATCCTCCGGTGTTTCTCCGGCTGCTGAAAAAGTAACCGAATCATTTTCCCTGTCTTCCAGGCCCGTTATTTCCAGATCACATTTGTTGCGGATATCCTCCAAAATCTGACCCAATGGTGCTTCTTTAGCCTGCAAAACCAGTTCACCATTCTGACATTCGACTTTGATAAAAGAATCGGCTGCTTCAGAGAACGATGATATAAAAAAAACAGGTAAGAACAGAATGATAAAACAGATTACTCCTGTTGAACAGGTAAGGCATTTCATTGTAATCCCTCCGTTCTGTTTCAGATTTAAGCGGTTAATCGTAGGTGGGGACATCCCGCGGTATAGGACACGGATGCACACGGATTTTATCACAAAATGATCCGTGCGCATCTGTCCGTTTCTGACTGCAGAACGACTTTTCAAGTCGTTCGGAACGATTTGCAAAATCGTTCTACATTAAAGTGATAAGGTGATTTCCGGAAAAGAATAAGTTGGGCGCATTCCCAAAAAGTAGGAAATTCTCGTTCCCAGGCTTCTGCCCGGGAATGCATTTGCAGAGGCTCTGCCTCGTATTTCAGATCAAAATCGGTGAGTTAAGCGGAATGCTCCCGCGAAGTTTGTAGTTCCGCCTTCAGGCGGCGTGAGGCCGCCTGAAGGCGGAACTACAAACTTCAACTCTGGTATGTTCTTTATTGGAAATCGCCTAAGGGTCAGGAAACTCCTAACCGAGTTTTAATCCTCAGCCTTTTGAATCGCAATTTACATCTTTTAAATTCTCAACATTGTCGCCAAAGGGCATTGAAAATGACTTATCTTTATCTTCATATATAAGCTTTGCTGCAAACTCTGCTGTGTCAGTAATTATTTCCCGGCAATGGAGCGCATGTTCACGGCAAAGCCAGTTATCCGTCCACTGACTGCAAATCTCACGGCAAAGTGTGTTCCCGTATTTATCCTTAACCATATTGGGTATCTGGTTAAATAATCTGTAAAGTCCGGGTTTTCCATAAAGCTGGTTTGCAGCTTGTTTGGCCGCGGCTTTCCTGTCATCATCTTCGGGCAGGTTCGTCCTGCCGTGAATCGAACCAACGGCCATAACTGCACCTGTTACAGCCCCGCAGGTATCGCCGTAAAGTCCGACTCCTCCGCCGAAGCCTGTCACCATTTTAAGAGATTCTTTTGGCAGACCTGTGTCAACATGCTCAAGAAAAGCTTCCAAAATACATTCTGCACAATTAAAACCTTTTGAGAAATTCTTTCTTGCCCTGTCCCTGATAATGGCAATTTTTTCTTCTGTTTCCATAAATATCCTCTTGGTATTTGGCTTAACCATCTGATAAAATATCCTATTTTAATTTATATCAAAAACTTTTCAGATTGGCGGGCCATAAAATTTTTTGTAACCAGCCATGATCCTTTCCTTCGCGCCTTTGCGAGGAAAAATCATGGAAAACTGGCCGGGTACTTGTTAGGTGGGTTACGCTTCGCTCCACCCACCCTACATTATCGTTCGAGCCATGCTGATAGACGACTGCGGAATTCATTCAGAAATCCCGGTGAAGGACTGTAAACCGAAGTGTTAATAAAACACCAACCCCCTGGCTCATCAATTTTAACAACACAGGTGTCTTTATCGGTCATACCGTTTTTATCGGTGACAGTCAGTTCGAAAGTCATAGAATCATCATCCTCATCCTCTTCGTCCCCGTTGACCGTCGGAGCGGTAAATGTGGGGCGGTCCGTATCTGAATCTGACAGTGTGACAGACGGGCCTGCGGTCTGCCTCCATTTGTAAGTCAGTTCTGTTCCCTGGGAATCTGATCCGTTCAGCGTGACAGTTTCACCTTCGGTTACGCTATGATCTGATCCGGCATCCGCGGTGGGCGTATCTGCCCCTCTGACTTCAACTACACAGGTATCTGCAGCTATCTGACCATCTTTATCCGTAACTGTCAGCTTGAAAGTAAGAGATTCTTCTTCATCGTCATCAACGTCTGGCGGGTTAAACGTCGGCTCGCTGGCATTCGGATCAGACAGCGCAACCGAATGCCCCCCGGTCTGCTCCCATTGATAGGTAATGTCGTTTCCCGTGGAATCAGAACCGTCCAGCGTCACAATAACATCCTCATTCACGGTCTGATCAGGGCCTGCATCTGCCTGGGGAGGATTTTTTATCACCTCAACCACGCAGGTATCGGTAGCTGTAAGACCGGTTTCATCTGTAACAGTTAACTGGAAAATAAGCGTATTCCCTTCGCCTTCGCTGATTGACGGAGCGGTAAATGTCGGTTTCTCCGCATTCGGATCAGACAATGTTACTGATTTTCCGTCAAGCTGGATCCATTCATAAGTAATTTCATTCCCGTCGGAATATATCCCGTTAAGCTCTACAGTATCTCCCTCCTCCGCGGTCATATCAGAGCCTGCGTCCGCTTCAACCGTAACGCTTTCCTCAACTTTGATCACGCATATGTCCGAATCTGTCAGACCGCCCTGATCCGTAACGGTCAACTGGAAAATAAGGGATTCCGAATCCCCGCTGATGTTCGGTGCGGTAAAAATCGGTTGCTGCGTATTCGCATCGGACAATGTTACGGATTCCCCGTCAATCTGGGTCCACTCATAGGTAACTCCATCTCCGGTTGAGCCGGAAGCATCCAGCGTAACGGTTTCATCTTCATACACAGTCTGGTCGGGTCCTGCGTCCGCGATAGGTGCAGCCCGGACATCCGCAGTCCATGATGCGATGGAAAACAGGCATAGGCATATATAAAAAATCAGATGAAGTCCTGTCTTTTTTCTTAACATATCTTTCTCCTTCTCATTATTTTTTTTGAATACAAGTACCCGGAAAAGCACTCAGATATTCGGAGTGCCAAACTTATAGTTTGGCAGGAGTTACTCTGTCCGGTCGTTTCATATCACCTGCAAAAAGGAAATCCTGATTTGCCAAACTGTAAGTTTGGCACTCCGCTGATTCGAACTTATGTCACGGGATTCACATCATCAAAATTCATAATATCCATGTAATCCCATTCCCTGTAGGCCAAGATACATTCCTGTTACTGGCAATTTGTATAAGTTCCTCAACACGTTCTTCTAATAAATCGTCGTACATGATTTTCACCATTAAACAATCCGAGATGCCAAAGTACAACTTTGGTACTCCACTCTTAGTGCTCTGTTTCATAAATAATGTCCGGGTTAAAACGGAGGAGTGCAAAGCTTGCTTTGCGCCACTGCGGGATTCCCGCAAAGCAAGCTTTGCACTCCGCGGAATTTATAACCCTGACATTGTTTCTGAAACGGAGCACTTAGAGTAATACGCTATATCCCTTCTTCCTGAACACCGATGCCAGGGTCTGGCGGGCCAGGGTATCACCGTGGACCAGTTTGATCTTTCCAGGTTTCTCCGGCATAGACTCCACCCATTCCACAAGCCCCTTCTGGTCAGCATGGGCGGAATAGCCGGTCAGACTGTAAACCTTTGCGCCGAGGGGAACACGTTCACCATCCGTAATCACGTAGCCATCAGGCTTTCCGGCATAACGGACAATATCTCTGCCCAAAGTTCCTTCAGCCTGATATCCCACAAACAGCACGTCATTCAAGGCGTCAGCCAAGCCTGTTTTCAGGTGGTCAATAATCCTGCCGCCGGTACACATTCCGCTGCCGGCAATGATGATCGCGGGGCCGGGCATTTCAAGGAGTTTCAGATGGTCCCTGTAATTCCTGACCGCATAAAGGTGATCAAAATCAATGGGGTGATCCCCGGTTCTGTAAATATCCCGTGCCTCTTTATCCCAGTATTCTGACAATCCTGCATAGATTTTGGTAATCTCAAGCCCGAGGGGAGAATCTACGAATACAGGGATTTTATTTCGAGGATTCAGTTCCGGGAATGCCTGCCTCAGTTGCGAATCCGAAAACAGGCGATCCATTTCATAAATCAGTTCCTGAGTTCTGCCCAGGGAAAAGGCAGGAATAAAAACTTTGCCATTATCCGACAATGCCTTTGTCAGAATATGCCCGAGGCGCTGTATTCTTTCTGTCCTGTCCTCGTGCAGTCTGTCACCGTAAGTGGATTCAAGAATTAAAATATCGCACTGGCTAGGAATATCAGGGTCAGGCAGAACCGGCGTATCTTTTGCACCGATATCTCCGGAGAATACCACAGTTCCTTCCCCGGTGTCAATGCGAATAAAACATGATCCCAGGATATGGCCCGCGCTTCCGAGTTCAAAGGTGATGCCCTTTTTCAGGTCGAATTTCTCATGATATTCGAATCCCCATGAAAGATCATCAATAGTTTCCATGAGCTGTTTTTTATCATGATCTGTCAGACCGGAAAATCCCATAGCATCTTCCAGCATGGGGGAAAGGAGGGACTTGCTCGGATGCGTTGTGATGATCTCCCCGGCAAAGCCGCTTTGTATCAGTTCGGGTATCCGTCCGATATGGTCAATATGAACATGGGTCAGGAAGAGGTAATCCACATCCTCTGGTTTTACGGGCCATGAATTTATGGGCAGCATCGCGTCCCTGCCCTGGGCAAGGCCGCAGTCAATCAGCATGTTCAAGCCGTTGGCTTGCAACAGATGACAGGAACCGGTGACCTGCTGTTCACCTCCTATATGAATAATTTCAAAAGACATATTCAAATCTCCGAGACGGAGTGCCAAAGTTATACTTTGGCTGCCAAACTGTAAGTTTGGCACTCCTGAAATCAGGACTTACGCTGCTTTCGCTTCAGCGTAGTTGAGCTTCCCGCACCATTTGCGAGATAAAATTCAATATTATTTTATTACATTCCACGCATCACTGGCAACTATCCCCGGGCTGTCTTCCGTTTTATCATAAACCTCTGATATATTGAGATTACAGCAGATGCTTTCCAGGATGATCTCCGGTTCTGCTTCATGGGTCTCCGTGAGTATCCACCTGTTATCATCTGTTCGTGAATATTTCTCAATTTTCCGGTCGTTCTGGGAAACCAGCACGTATTCCTTCAGGGATTCTATCTGCCTGTAGTTCCGAAATTTTGTTCCCCTGTCATAGCCTTCTGTGGAATCAGAAAGCACTTCCACAATCACATCCGGGTTCAGGAGGGCGTTCTCTTTTTCATCGCTGAATTTTTCCTCACCGCACACGACCATTACATCCGGGTAAGTGTATAATCCGCTTGTTTCGATCTTGAGGCGCATATCACTCGGATATGTGCGGCAGGGTTTTCCTTTTAACTGATAGCGGAGTTCTCCGATAATATTTGCCACGATAAGGTTATGTCTTCTCGAAGCCCCTGCCATGGCGAACATTTCCCCTTGATAATACTCGTGTTTTGTCTCTGAAAGCCTTTCCTGTTCCAGATATTCTGCTTCGGAAATAAGCGATATTGCCGCCTGCTGCACGATATGCCCTCCTTCTTTTCTACCCGGATTTGTGGGAGTCCCACCTTTTACACATGCCGCAGGAGTGTAACGTAATCTTTCAGATTGCGCTCCGGCGCAATCTGAAAGATTACGTTACAGTGAGGCATTCCGGCGTGTTATCAGTATTTTCAGAACGATAACTCCGAATCCTGTCCCGTTCCGGTTCGGATGCCGACAACCGTTTTGTGTAAAAGGTGGGGCACACCCGGATTTGTCCCGCTGAACGGTTTGCTTTAGTTCGCTGTAAGTTTGGCAGTCCTCCGACATCGCTTTGAGTTTCCTCGATAAATCCCCAGGCCCCCTTTACAAAAGGGGTAGGGTGCAATTGAAAGTGTCAGGTGAGCATTCCTCGTTCCCAAACTCCGTTTGGGAACGCGATTGCAGGCAAAACTCCGTTTTGCATGGCAAACAGAGTTTGCCCGGGCAAGGTGTGTTCCCAAACGGAGTTTGGGAACAAGGACTGCCTGACACTTTTAATTACACCCAAAGGGGTATCTCCGTGTCCTCCCCTTTTTGCAAAGGGGCCGAGGGATTTCTCACAACAGACACTCTCGAATTACACCCGTTTTTTAGGACTTACACTGCTTTCGCGCGTGGGGCGTATTTACAAGTCAGGGGAGTGATTTTCAGTCCCGGAGGGACTTCTGAGAATAGCCCGGCAATTCATTGCCGGGTGAGATTCCGGATCATCACGTCCCTCCGGGACTGAAAAAACTGGGACATTGGCCCCGGCAATAAATTGCCGGGCTATTTTCAGTCGTCCCTCCGGGACTGCTCCCCCAAGTTGTAAATGCGCCCTAACGCGTGGATAAGTTCCCACTCCTCCCTTTGCTTATTTGCCGCTTCAATGGTTTTGTACTTAAACACTCCCCGCGGATAACTGACAGAGCAAAGCTTGTTTGCCATATCCCTAAGTTCCATCACCTGTCTGAAATAATTCTCATCAGGGTAGAAATTCCACAATGCTTTTTCAGCGTCTTCAAATGATTTATATTTATATACTGGCAATTTTTTATTTCTCGCATCTTTCATAGGTTCCGGCCAGTCAAATCCGATCTGCTCCCGCCGGATTGACAAATCCGGCGGACATGGCTCGGATTTGTCAATCCGAGCCACTGGCTCAAACGGAATTCGCAGCCGTTTCCGGGAATAAGACCTGCGAGGTTTTCAAAACCTCGCAGGTCTCATATCTCCAGCGTTACTTTGAATTCTTCCCCGATCTCCTTGAAATGCACATTCTTCCCACCGCGCACTGCTTCCTGATATACCATGGGCAGTCCCCGTCCGAGCTGGTCAACATAGCGTAAATTTTCCATAAATTTAACCAGGATCGGATTTACTGCAAAGGAGACACCGAAGCGAAGTTTTTCAATTGTCACGGTATTCGGCAGGCGCCCGGGACTGATCACCTCCAGCCGGTCTTCAAAGCAGAAGACCCGGATTTTTGATCCGGTAATCGCATAATTCCTATGCACAGTCGCATTGGCCAGAAGCTCGCGGAAAACCTTGTCAGGATAAACATATCCCAGGTTCTCCCGCCTGGAGCCTGAAATTACAGAAGGAACCGGCAGATGTTTTTTTACCAGGGCACTGCCGGTATCTATCTGGTAATCCAGATTCCCGTCTATATTCTGTTTGTCAATCAGTTCCTCATCTAATGTCTTTCCTCGGAAACACGCGAATGAGATGCCGTTCTGGGGAAGATATCTGGATGGATTGATGCCAAAAATCAGCAGACCGCCGACGGTTGTTTCCCCGCTGGCAGAAAGAATATCTGTATTTCGGAGGAGAATACGCTTCTCATCTTCGCTTTCTGTTGAAAAATCAAGCTCATAACGACGGAAATAATTATCCAGCCTGGTAAAGTTAAGGTCTTTCATTCCGGTGTTGGAAACACGCGTCAGGTCATAGTGAAAGGCCCCGGATGCCTGGAACAATCGCAGGAGTTCGGGCTGGGTGGCAATGCGGTTTGTGGAGCCTACACGGACAAGATATTTACCGTCTGTTGTCTGGTAGGGCTTATCTCTCCCTTTGGGTACGGAGATAGCAGCAATTTTTTTCCCCTCAGCAGAAACCAGGGAAAAATCTGTGCATACGGAGGGAAGCACATTATTTCTTGCGATATTTGCAACCCATTCCTCGTAATTCTTTTCTTCAGGCAGGCCGTGAATGGTTCCGTCATCCCCGACGCCTAGGAGAATGATTCCTCCGTTCGTGTTTGCAAACGCGATAATCTCCTTGGCGATGCTCTCCGGTCTTGCCTCTGCTTCTTTAAACTCCAGAGATGCATTCTCGCCCTGACGGAGTAAGTCATGAATATCTGTTTCATCAATTTGCATCGTCTTAACCTACCCATGCAGGGTGGGTTCTACCCGGGCATTGCCCCGGAGGGGCTGGGTTAACGTAGCTTGGGATTTTAATCCCAAGAGGCCGGTTACGTTTAAAGCCCCGGCGATGTAACGCATCCGCGCATGGGAAGCCCCTGTGCTTCCCGATACCCGCAAAAAAGGGGTTTTTGCGTGCAGGTTCGTTCCCAAACCGGGGTTTGGGAACGAGGTCAATGAGGTCGGCAGTTTTCCATCTGCCGGGTATCCGACAGCGCCCCTCCGGGGGCGCGTCTCCCGGATACCTTGGGATTAAAATCCCAAGCTACGTCACCTTGCCCCTCCGGGGCATTGCGCCATAAGCCCCCCTTATTAAGAAAGGGGGAAAGAATTTACGAAGTGGCGGGGTAGAACTCCGCCCTGCAGCGAGCGGGTAAAAAGCTTTCAAGTGCGCGAACCAGGGTGACGAGGAAGATGGTATCATCCTGACGAAAATAAATGATGCTCCCGGATTCAGCATCTTGTCTGATTTCACCGAAAGTGATCCCTGTCAGTTGATGATCCTGGGTCCCACTGTAATGAAAAACAACCGGATGATAACCGCGGGCTTTCATGGTTGAAATCCGGAGTTCAAACCCCGAAGCCTGCCCGGTATCCAGCATTATCAGACGGGGAGGCAGGCGATCAAAATCATGATTCATAAGTATATCCGAATCCCCGTTGCCGATCCTGAGCATGTCTATGCGATTCAGGCCCTGCGGGATTTCTGAGTTTGAAAACAATCTCACCTTCCCGGGCAACTGCTGCACCAGCGAGTTGAGGTTTCCTTGGTATGCCGGATTCGTTTCCGAGATATCAGCAGTCCAGCCAAGTGACAGAAACGGCACTGCAAACTGTCCGTGGCCAGCACCGATATCAACCAGGTGAGGCGTTCCGGTATTGTCCCACAGGGATTTGAAATACGGGAGAAACAGCAGCCTTGCCAGTTCCGTATCTGCGAAGTTTCGGAAAAAAAGATTGCCATCTGCCAGACGCGCGGAAAGTTTCTCCGCAATCTTTTTCAGACCTTCCGGGGATTCCTGAAGCAGACGGGTTTCCGAACAGCGCTGGCGATCCAGCATATCTGTAAATGCAGCAGCCATTTTGGCCCCGCATGCCCCGGTATCAAAAAAAGGATTATAGCGGGAAAGGGTATTCTGAATATGCCGCCGGGTGTGCTCACGCAGTTCCGAATTCCGACCGAGCGCGACAGCTTTCTCCACATATTCCCCGGGATCAGCCGCGATCATGTATTCAAGCCCAGCCCCCCTGAGCATGGCAGAAGCAAAATTGCTTCGGGATGTCCTGCCCGCACATGCCACAATGGGAAGGCCCACCATTAACGGATCAATCAGCGAACACGCGCCGGCATACGGAAAACTGTCCATATAGATATCGCACAATCCCATTACAGCATGGACATCTGCCCGGGTCGGAACCCGGTTCAGGATACGAATCCGGCTGAAATCCACCCCCGCACTTTCCATATGCGCGCGGACACGATTTACAAACGGGACCGACAAATAGTGTTTTGTCCAGTTGGGATTAAACGGCATAAGAATCAGGTAACTGTTGGGAACCTGACTGAATATCCATGACCATGCATTGGAAAGGTCCGGAAGGATCTTGAAAAAATTGGCACCTGAAAAATAGATCACCGCATCCTCCGGGATTCCTAACTGGGAGCGGGAAATATTCACAGTACGCGGATCTTTGTCAAAATGATACGCGTAATAATTCAGCATCCCGGGCACACGATACAACTGTTCGGTATAATAGTCCTGTGCATGATCGTGAGGCTCATTGAACATTGACGAGACGTAATAATCTGTCTGGGTAAATCCGGTTGAAACCGGCGAATTCTCGACAATAAAATGAATCTTCGCCATGCGGAACAGGGCCATGATGGTAATGGAATTTGTCACCGCAGAGGTATTTGTTCCGAGCAGCAGGATATCCAGGTCATCCGCACGAATCCTGTCCACCTGTTGGGGATAGGCTCCCTCCGGCAGCAGAACAAAATTATCCACCCGGCTCCGGCAGTATTCTTCCAGCGGATGCTCTGTCCGGCGCAGTGAATACAGCGTCACCGAGCATATTTCCCTGGGGAGCTTATCAAAATAGGAAAGCATCAGGTAGATTTCTGTCTGGGGCGTGAAATGAGCGGAAAGAATGCCGACCTTGATTTTCCGGGGTTCGGCCTGGGGATGACGGAGAGGAAAAACATGGGCAAGCCGGGCCTTCTGTTTCAATGCCCAGGATTCCAGGATTTCCGCGCGCTGGCGGTAGGTTATGCGAAGATTTCTTTCGTTGAAATAGAACTGGATAAAGTTCGCTTTCTGTATAAACAGATTATGAATATCTTCAATCTGGGGGAAAGTTTCGTCAGGCAGGAGCGAGCGATGAAACAGGTCAATAGCAGCAGCAAAGAAAGTGGCGAACTGGTCTGCCTCCCCGATCCGGTTAAAGACCCCGGGAGAGGTGAGGAGGAAATCAGCGTAGTCCTTCCGCAGCCAGTCCGTGATATCCGCGAAGTGTTCCGGCAGGGGAAATTCACGGGGCTGGAGCATGAGCATCGCGGCCACAAGCGCGCCTGGCGATCCTCCTGATCCCCATTTCTGAAGGATTCGGGAAGCCAGTTGCTCCCCTTCTGTATCGCGCTGCATATCCTGGAGATCGGCCCTGCGAAGCAGATGAAACTGCTTCCCGGAAAGACCGTCAAAGTATTGCCTGGCATCGCCATCCGAAGCATTGAGAAATGTTTCTGCAAGGCTCTTCCGCTCCGCCTGAAGCGCGGGTTCGATTTCCTGCATGGCATCAGGTTGAGCCTGCTGATACCGTGTGATGAGAGATTCTAATTGGGTGATGTCCATATTTATCCGTGATGCGTGATGCGTGAAACGTGAAACGTGAAACGTGAAACGTGAAACGTGAAACGTGATGCGTGATGCGTAATTATATCTTCACTCACCACGTTTCACGTTTCACTCATCACGCATCACGTTTCACGTTTATATTCCAAGATTCGCGAGCCTGTTCCGCCACCTCGTGAGTGCTCTTCTGAACCATACCATTCCGAGGCGGGTCTTTTTGCCATGAATGCTGCACCGTCCGCGCTGCCCGGGAAGGACAGGCGGCTTTCCTTCCCATTCTGCCTCTACCAGTACCGAGGGAATCGGGGTTTTCTTTCCTTCGGCCATAACCGTGACATCAAATCCGATGTGCTTTACCCGCGCGAGCTAGGACTCCAGGGGATCAGCATCCAGGCGGGCAAACACCGGCGCTCCTTCTTCAAATACGCCTACATCCGAAGAGGGGACTTCCACCCGGAGCTTGGTACGCTTGGGATCTGCGATACGCAGAACCATCTGGCCTGTCTGGAGCGGGGCACCGATCAGGGTATCCGGCTCATCCAGGATAATCACGCCATCCGCTCCGGCTTTGACTTCGGAAAGCTCCAACTGCTTCCCGATAAACGCCACTTCAGCTTCCGCGCGTTCTACCTCCAGTTTCTGCACCGGAATTTTGGCCCTGGCTTCCCGGTCATCATAGCCTGCGCTTTCCAGACGGGCCAGTTCAGCGCGGGTCACGGCCACGCCCTGCCGGGCCTCCTCCAACTGTTTCTCCAGCACCCGCGTATCATATCGGAAAAGCAGGTCTCCTTCTTCAACATGCTCCCCGGGCTGAACTTCCAGTTCTTCCATGATTCCGTCAGACGGGGCAAATACATAGTACGGATGATCAGGAACTACTTCAATCGGCGCGGAAATACGCGCATTCATGGGAATCATGCTGATGAGCAATATGAAAATAGGAAAGGATAACAGCTTCTTCCACCATTTGTTCTTCTTGGATTCAGCATCCTCCCGTTTGGTTCGGGGGTCGCTCAGGGCATGGCCTAAAAACATGGCACCGTGGGAGAGAAGTCTGATTTCCTCCTGATTCCACGGTTTGTTGTTCCATCGCTCCAGCCACAGGGCAAAGCCGCTTTCCTGATTCCCTGCCATCAGGAGGGGAAACCACAGGACATTGGTTCCTCCTACTGCTTCAAGCAGCTTACGGGCGTTGGGCGCATTGATATCTTCGGACAGACTCTCCTGTGTAAGCACCCGGGGTTCCCGTTCTTTTCGGAAGGTCTTCCGGATTTCATGCACAGCCTGGGCATAAGGATGATCTTCCCCCTTGCAGACATCCAGGTCTCCGGAAATACAGAATATCCGTTTTTTTCCTTTTGAAGGGACCAGAATTGCCCGGTCCGTTTTGATCAGGGCATGAATCCGGTTGACAATAATGCTGCCTGCCTCTTCAGGGGATTCCGCTCCCAGCGCGGCCACGGATAAATGAATCAGGCGCGCCAGAACTGTATTGGCTGCCTGAGCAGCTTGAGGCTGCTGGGCAGGCGGCTTCTGCTGCAACTGCTTAATCGCTTCCAATTTTCAAAACTCCCTTCATTCCCGGCATCAGACGAGCATTTTTGGCCACCGTCCAATAGACCTTGATCGTGTTGCTGCGGATATCCACCTGCGGGGAAATCACTTTCACCTTTGCCCTGACATCCTGTTTCAGATCAGGAAAAAAAAGGGTTCTGGCTTCTCCCCGTTTGAACTCCATGGCAATCTCGGCAGGGATATCCGCGACGATCCGCAGCTTCCGGGGATCATACAGCTCCACCACATCCTGCCCCGGTGTTACCCACTCATGGTGCTGGACATCCCGGGTAACTCCCCCGACCATGACCTGCCCCCGTGCCACCACAACACCTGAAAAGGGCGCACGGATTTCTGACCGCCGGATTTCGCTGTTTATCATGCTTATTTCTTTATCATTAACGGTCAGTTCCATCTTTGCTTTGGCCAGTTCCTCATCCGTGGTCAGCCCTTTTTCATTCAGCTTGGTCAGATTCTCCACTTGTATCATGCGGTATCGCCGCTGGGCATCCCGCTGCTGCTTTTTAAAAATGAGTTCTTGGTGAGAGACCACTGCCAGGACAGCGCCCTTTTTCACCCTGTCACCGATATTAGCCCTGAGTTTGGACAACACCCCGCCCCGTTCTGCAGAAAGCATGGCTCTCACCTCTGCCTCTACCACCACAGGGAACTGGTCCGCATAACTGATCTGTGCGGTGAAGAAACAAATTGAAAACAAAAGAAAAAGTTGTCTGTATTTCATAAACAAATTCCAAATATCAAATAAATCCCGAATCCCAAGCACCAAATTACAAATCCCAAGCACCAAATCTCAAATAAATTTTTGTTATTTGTGATTTGGTTTTTGTGATTTATTTGTGATTTGTGATTTACTTGCTGTTATTTAATGCAATACCTTATTAGAAGGCTGGATATTCTGAGCCTGAATCCGTGCTGCTGACGACAATACCATATCCCACTGGGCCTTTGCCACTGCATCCTCCAAGAGCTTGCAAAAGGGGTGAAGAAATGCTTTGTTCACCATAAACTCAATCCCCCTGCCATCGGAGGGATGCAGGCAGAGTATATCCCCTTGGGGAGCCTGCTTTACCTGGATACGGGTCACCAGAATACCCCCTTCTCCCAAGGGATAAGTCATTTTCTCCTCGGAGTATTTCTGTGTAAAATTTGCTTTGGAAACAACCTGCTCCCGTTCAAACTCCACGATCTCTTTTGCTGCATGTACTTTGGTCGGCTCCCGCCTTTTGAGATCATTACCCAGCAACTGCTGCAAAACCGGCCACAGCAGTTTTACAAACCGCCGGGTGAAAAAAAATCTGAATTCTTGTTTATTAACGGTATTTAATCTGAAGACAATCCTGTCCTCCTCCGGATTGAATTGCAGATTAAACTGATGGATCGTCATGTTCCATACTCCTTCCCTGTTTTATGTCGCATTCAGCAGGCTAATCTTCGGAATTCTCCTTTTCCAGCCATGCAACATCAGCTTTGTCCTTGGGGCGTCCGGCTTTCTTCTTGTTACGGAGAAGATGCAGACGGCTGATGACCTGCACTTTCATATCTTCGACTGTAATCTCCTTTCGCAAAGTCCACGCATCCTCAAAAGTCACTCCGTCAATTGAGGTCAGAATGTCAATGCGCCTGGGAACCACACCGATCTGGAAAATCAGATCAGGTTTTTTCAGATCATCCGTTGTAAGGTCGAACAGCGGAGCCCCGAATTTTATAAGAGCCTTGGCAACACGTTCCGCATTTTCCTCGGAACATCTTATCCAAAGATCAATATCCCCTGTTGCCCTTACAAATCCGTGAGCAGCAAGAGCGTATGCTCCCACAACCAGATATTCAACTCTTTCCTCGTTGAATATTGACAATATGTCTCGGAAGTCCGGATTCAGCAACTGACTCTCCTTTGAATGCCCATGCGTCAACTGCCAACTGCCACATCATTCCCATTCTTCCAGCCGGCGTGGTGTTCTGTAAATCCGAATCAGCGTCCTGCCCGTGCAGACTGGTAATCCGAATTCTGCGTTCTCTCTTATTCATGATCATCTCCCGATGAATCAGTTGTACTGCATGACCACATTTCCCTACTGAAATGTCGCTATAATCTTCCGTGTTGCCAGAAGGCGATAGACCTCCCGGGCAGCCAGCCCCATAAGGCTGACGGTTTCTCCTTTTATATTGACAAAGCAAGGAGTTCCGTGGCGAAGATAGTCCGGGGGATCCGAGATATCAAAAAAAATCGGGAAATGGGGATCCCTGGGCTGTAAAGAGCCGCTTTCGGAGGGCCTGGCCTGTGTAGATGCCACAATGGGCCCTTCGGCAAAATCAAATAAAGAATTATTCGGAAACTCAGTTACGGGAAAATCAAGCATTTCACGAAATTTTCCCTTTATAGGATCAGCCTCCAGATCCGGAACCACCACACTCAGGCTTGCAATGGTGTCTTCATTCCCTTTCAGACTTCGGTAGGTCTTTTCAGCAACGTATGCCTGAACTTCGGAAAAACGTGCATCAGCCACCGTAAGCACGTAGCCTTTTTTCGGCGTGTATGATCCTTTTTGCAATTCCTTATTTCTGTCCGCAATCCTGCCTGTAATGGGAGAACGGATTTCCAACTGCAACACTGACTGGCGTAATTTATTATGTTTTGCAGTCAGTCGCTGCTGCTCTGCCAGCAGCCATTTCCTGTAGCCGCCCTGTAACCCGCCGGCAGGGGTATTTTTAAGTGACTCCTCCACCTGCGCCAGTGCATAGTGTGATCTTTTAAGTTCCTGCTCCAGGAAGTCATCCTCAATCCGTACCAGAACTTCCCCTTTCTGGACGGATGTGTTAACTTGGGGGATATCGGTAACAATCCTGCCCCGGCCAGGTGCCTCCAGCCGCGTCACATCTTGGAAAAGAAAAAATGCGGGAACCATTTCAGATGTCTGTGTGGGGACAAAAAGAAATGCGCCGATAAGGGCAAATATAAGTGCTCTTACTGATAAAGCTCCTTTCGATCCCCACTGATCATAGTTTTTGAATATGAACGCAATCTCTGAAACCAGGGGGCCCGCAACGAAAACAAGAAAAAGTATGGTCATCCCCCATATAGCAAGCAACTCACTGATCTCAGTATAGATCATATACTGAATACCAAATACAACCACAATCAGGTAGAGGCTGCAACCCAAGCCGAATATCGCCATGAATGGCCCCCGGGGATGCTCCTCAGGCTTAGGTCCCTGCCAATCGACAGCAAGCCTGCGGATGTAATATTTATACATCAGCATGGAACGGGAACGCAGGTTACTCATGCCAAGATAGTCCATAAGAACATAATATCCGTCAAAGCGCATGAACGGGCTGATATTCACAATAAGCGTAGAGATAATCGCGGCTCCGGATGTATAAAACATAACGCTGCGCAGAATTCCGTCCGGCAGAACTCCCCATAAAAAGAGAGCAATCATGCCGGCATACAGTTCAACCAGTACGCCGGCTGCTCCGATCATCAGTCTTGCCTTTTTAGACGGAAGTTTCCACGCGTCAGTGGCATCTGTATAAAGCATGGGCATGAAAAACATCATGTAAATGCCCATACGCCGGACAAAAATGCCGTAATGCTTGGTAGCCAGGGCGTGACCGAACTCATGCATTAGCTTCAGCACACACAGGCAGAGCGTGAACATCAGCGCTCCTTTGAAGGTAAAAATATAGCTTGCCGTATGCAGATACAGTTCAAACTGCTGGATCACGGAAATCAGACCTGCCAGTCCCAGTACGCCGTAAACATACAAAAATGGTTTGGACCACAGCGGGCTGACCCACGGATAAAGAGCGGTGAGAAAGCTGTCAGGCCGGATAATCGGAATTCGGAAAAAATAGATACTTCTCAGGGAAAATCCCGGTTCACCACCGGATGCTTTCTTTTGTTCTTCTGTCTGCTTTTGCCCTGGCGGAGGTTTAGACGCACCCTCTCCGCCTTTGAATCTCTGGAGATACCACCAGATGTACTGAAGCGCAAAAAAAATCCCCCAAAAAATTCTGGTAAAAATTTTTCTA
This sequence comes from Desulfococcaceae bacterium HSG8, assembly GCA_030378015.1. Classification (GTDB taxonomy): domain Bacteria; phylum Desulfobacterota; class Desulfobacteria; order Desulfobacterales; family 4be13; genus JAUCGG01. Next base: position 624 of record JAUCGG010000122.1, on the reverse strand, counting down.
ATGGTTCCAAGTGATTTCTTATCTTCTTCCTCTGCTTCAGGCTCTGGTTCATTTTTACAGGAACAGGTGGGATCTACGCCTTCAGGAAGAATCGCCAGTTTCTGGTATTGAAGCATCTGGACGAAGGAAAGCACATCTTTTACGCTAGGTCGGAGAGACGTGGTCTTCATGAGCCTGTCCACCGCGGACTTCAGGTCTTTCTCGGCTGCCAAGCAGAGGAAGAGCTTGGCTTCGGATTCCCCCAGTTCAAAATGCTCTCCCCGAACCGGATCTTCCAGGATATAAGTCGTCTTGCAGTTTTCGTCCGGCGCGCCTTTGTGGAGCATGAGATCCGGGCGCAGGCCCATCCAGGGAATCTGGAGGCCCTGTTCAAATGCCTCGCTGACTTTGTCTTCTTTTCCAGGGCCCCCCGCTTTTTTGGGTTGGATTTGGCCTAGCTGCATTTTATTCCCCTTTTATTTTTTACCGCAGAGCGGAGATAAAGTACTGTTTAACGAGATTTGGTCATCATTTCGGTCATTGTCTGAACCACGATTTGCAGGATTAAACGCTCATGATCAGGGCGATAACCCCCGGTCATGAAAATGTATTTTCACGGTAAAGGATTGACATACTGTAAATCAT
>JAUCGG010000121.1 GCA_030378015.1 Desulfococcaceae bacterium HSG8 | reverse complement strand
GTCGAAACCGAATCATATCAGATATTCAAACGCCGGGTGAGAAATCCGAAAATCAGAAAGGGAAAAAGTCACGGATTCCGAATCTGGTATTGTCTGAAAAAAGATGAGATTTACTTTTGTTTGCTTGAAGATGCGGGCGAAAAGGTAAAAGAAAAAAGTACACAGTATCACATTGCCCGAATTCGTGAAGTTATGAAAAAAGACAGTGAGGGATAGCTGGCTCAATTGTTTTGAAATCAGAAGGAAACCGCTATGTCATACAGAGAATTTGACTTAAAGAGAATAAGGTCTGAATTTAATTTAAAGATAGCAGAAGATAAAGATCTTTTTTCAAAAATTGAAGAAGCGGAGATCAGTGATTTCCTATCAGCGATTTTAAAACAAAATGTTCCCATAGCACTGGCAATCGGTACAGAAAAAGCCAGTTCCGAACTGATCATCATCAATATCTTATTGGAGATCAAAAAACAGTTAAAAGTCAGCTTTTTTTCCGGCATAGATTTTACAGTGGATAAAGAAAAAGGGTTAAACGGATTCTGTGACTTTATCATAAGTAAGTCGCCGGAACAATTATTTTTAGATATCCCAGTGTTAGCACTGGTCGAAGCAAAAAATGAAAAAATTGTCAGCGGACTGGGACAGTGTGTGGCGGAAATGATAGCCGCAAAGATTTATAATGAACGGGAAGGAAATGCTGTTCCATCTGTATATGGCGCAGTTACAACCGGACATGCCTGGAAATTTTTAAAACTGGAAGAAGATACAGTTTATATAGATATTGAAGATTATTATATAAAAAATCCGAAGAAGATTATCGGAATATTCGGGCATATGATCAGATAAAATAATCAGCATGATAAAAAGGATGATGAAACGCAAAACGAATTTAGAAGATATTGTCTCATTTTATTTCTTAAAAACCCTCTATCTCTATAGATATAGAGGGTTATAATAATCGGAGAAATCATGGGAACTTCCATGACCTGACGGCACAACGAATGAATGATGAAACCGCTGATATACTCAGTAGATCGAAAACTTCTGCAAACAGTGGATTCCGGGTTAAAACCGGAAAACATCCGTTTTCCGATTTTCCCCGGAATGACAGTATGTTAAATTGTCATTCCGGGGAAAATTAAAAAACGGATGTTTTTTAATTTTAACCCGGAATCCACTGTTTACCAAGGTTTAGCGGAAACTTTTCGATCTACTGATACTGTATGCGTAAGCTTCGCTACGCTTGCTTACGCAATGCCAAACTGCAAGTTTGGCACTCCCGCGGTCTTTCATATAAAAAGCAGATGCAAGACGGCTGAAAGTTCAGCCGGTTTTCAAAAGTTCTTAATCTATATTTTTCTATCAAAATATAGATAAAAATATAACACATTAATTTTGAACAGAGAGAAATTATTATGAAATCTGTTGTTTTTCTGGCTTTGGCAATGCTTTCAGCCCCGCTGTTTTCAGCGGTCATCCTGAAAGTTAAGGCATTTTTCGGAGGAAAAAAAGGCCCGCCCCTGCTGATCAATTATTACACGCTGGTCAAACTTTTCCAAAAAGGCTCGGTGTACAGCAACAGCACCACCCTTATTTTCAAGATGGGGCCCATGGTATCGCTGTGCAGCGCGGTAACTGTCATGATGTTTCTGCCCATTGCAGGATACGCACCCCTATTTTCATTCAACGGTGACGTGATCTTTCTTTTGTACCTGCTGGGGCTGGGACGTTTTTTCACAATAGCGGCAGCCATGGACACGGCCTCCCCTTTCGAGGGAATGGGCGCGGCCCGGGAAGCGTATTTTCCCATAATCTGTGAAGCTACGCTGTTCATGATACTGATCCTATTTTATATGTTCACCAGCGATCTGCGACTGGCAGCCTTTTTCTCCGGCCCCCGGCCCCTGGAACTCTGGCAGACAGCCGGCGCGCCCCTGCTGTTTGTGGTCATGTCCCTGTTTATCATACTTCTCACGGAAAACTCCCGTGTGCCGGTGGATGACCCTGCCACACACCTGGAACTTACCATGATTCATGAAGTCATGGTACTGGATCACAGCGGACCCGATTTTGCATTTATAGAGCTTGGGTCCTTTTTCAAACTTTTTTTCTATTCAACCCTGATCGCCCGGCTGATCTTTCCCTTTGAGTTCAGCAACCCGATTGTAAACGCGGGTTTATTCGCGGTCGTACTGTTAATGGTATATGCTGCTGTAGGTATTACGGAATCCGTCATGGCAAGGTACAGGATGGACAAAGTACCCAAGTTTGTTCTGACATCCTTTGCCCTGGCCTTTTTTGCAACCGTTATCACATTGGAGTTTTTTTAAATGATACATCCGGTAGATACAGTTTTGTCCCTGGTATTGCTGTCTGTCCTGTTTTCTTTTGGTTCGGGCCAGCTTCCGGGGCTGATCAAGGTACTGGCCTTCCAGGGAGTGGTGGTGTCTGTCGTGCCCCTGTTTATCGGGCATGATCCCAGCGCAGGAGGCATTGCCTTCACCCTGGCGACCATGATGATACGGGGGATCATCATTCCCCTGTGTATTTACCTGGCCATTAAAAAGGTAGCCATCCGCAGGGAAGTCGAACCCATCATCGGGTTTCACGCTTCCGTGCTGGCCGGCCTGCTGCTCATCGTCGCAGCAACCTTTGTGAGCCGCAAACTGAACGTGCCCTCGGTCAGCGGAAATACGCTGCTCCTGCCCACCTCGATCACCCTCCTGGTGGCGGGCATGTTTCTCCTGATGGCCCGACGAAACGCCATTGCAATGGTCCTTGGCTATGTCATGATGGAAAACGGGATTTATCTTGTAGGAACCACATTTTCCGCCCGGGCCCATCATATTGTTGAATTCGGCATTCTTCTTGACGTGCTGGCCGGCGTCATGATCATGGCCGTGATCCTGCAGAACATCAAACAAACATTTGATGATGTGGACACGGCGCGACTCAGAACCTTAAAGGAATAAGAGCTAAGGGAACTCCGAATAAATAATATGCACGGCTCCTCTTGCTCGGTTCGGATTGACAAATCCGAACCCTCGGCGTGGGATTTGTCAATCCCCCGCGAGCAGTAGCGGGTATTTTATTTCTTGGAAAATTCCTAAAAGCTAAAAGAGAGGTATAATTTTATGGTTGAAATCGTTTTCCTGGCTCCGCTTATGACCGGCGCAATTGCATTTTTCCTTCCTAAGGAGGCCGGGCGTCTGCTTCTGGTGCTTACCGGCATTGCTCACCTGTTGCTGTCGGTGATCCTGTGGAAACTGCGTCCGGAGCCTTTTTTCCCGGATTATTTTGCAATAACGCCCGAAGGCCTCCTGTCACTGATCGTCATATCGCTGCTCTTTTTCCTGATTTCCATATACACCACAGGCTATCTGGAGAAGGCCGATATCCGATCCGAACACATTTTCACCGGATCAATGCTGCTGTTTTTATCCACCATGACAATGGTCACACTCTCGGACCATATTATGGTGATGTGGATCGCTATTGAAGCGACAACCCTGGCCAGCGCGCCCCTGATCTATACCCACAGATCAAAAGCATCCCTGGAAGCCACCTGGAAATATGTGCTGGTCTGTTCCGTGGGCATTGCTATGGCGCTGCTGGGCTCGGTACTGATTACCCTTGCTATGGATGTGGGCAAGGTGGACGCGCCGCTTTCTTTTTCAGGGCTTACCGGCGTAGCCAAAGAGCTTGATCCTGTATGGCTGAAAGCAGCCTTTGTCTTTATTCTCGTGGGGTACGGCACCAAAATGGGACTTACACCCATGCATACCTGGCTGCCCGACGCGCACAGCGAGGCTCCCAGTCCAGCGTCCGCGCTTTTGTCCGGCGTATTGCTCAACTGCGCGTACCTGGGAATATTCAAAACCCATAAAATCATGTATGCAGCGGGCCTCGGGGATTTCTCCGGCACGATTCTCATGATATTCGGAATTATGTCTGTTCTGGCAGCCGCGACCTTTATTCTCAGACAGGCCGAGTACAAACGGCTGCTGGCTTATTCGAGCATTGAGAACATGGGTATCATTGCTTTCGGAACAGGCATCGGCGGGATGGGGGTTTACGGGGCCATATTGTGCCTGATCCATCACAGCCTGATCAAATCCTCCCTGTTCCTGACTTCCGGGAATATCCTGCTGAATTACGGCAGCCACCTGATTGAAAACACAGGCAGCCTGGTCAGACGGATGCCCAGGACTTTTGTGGCGTTTTTCGGGGGCTTTGTCGGCATTTCAGGATTTCCGCCGTTCGGAATTTTTCTCGGCGAGCTTTTTATCATCACCGCCGCGTTCCGCGCGGGTCACTATGCATGGGCAGGGATTTTTATCCTGAGCCTGTGCGCGGTCTTCGCTGGTTTTGCCAATCATGTGATGAAGATTTCCTTTGCTGACGACGCGGCAGGTGAGACAGTCCGGATGGATGAAAAAGCCTCCATGTTCTGGCCCCAGTACGTGCTGCTCCTGACTTCTCTGCTGCTCTGTTTCTGGATTCCGGATACCTTGTACCAGGCTATTTTCAATGCAATGAGCGCTATCGGGGGAGGATTTTAATGAAAACAGATTTTCTACAGATTGAAAATGGTGAAAAAACAGCGAGGGATCAGATCCCGCACCTTGCATTCGATGATTTCAGGAAGCAGGCTTTGAATATCGTCACGGACGGAGGTAAGGCTATTCATTTTTTTGCATATCCTGAAAACGGCGATATGAAAATGATGGCGGTATTAAGAACCGGGGATAAGCTGCTGGCAGCCGGATGCGATGCGCCTGAAGCTTATCCGTCACTTACCGCAGAATGCGAACCGTTCCATATGTTCGAGCGGGAGATCGCTGAACAGTTCGGTATCCGGCCCCAGGGGCATCCGTGGCTCAAGGCAGTCCGCTATCATGCCAACTACCGAGGAAAACCCGATGTTTTCGGAAATAATTATGAGGAAGATATCCCCGGGAATTACAACTACTATGCTGTGGAAGGCGAGGAGATTCATGAGGTGGCAGTGGGCCCCGTACATGCAGGGATTATTGAGCCGGGTCATTTCAGGTTCAACTGCATCGGAGAACGGGTTCTGCATCTGGAGATTCAACTGGGATACCAGCATCGCGCTGTTGAGAATCTCCTTCTCAATGCTGACCCCCGGCGTCTTCCGGTCATTGCCGAAAGCATTGCCGGCGATACTTCCGTGGGAAACTGCCTGTGTTATTCCCAAGCAGTGGAGAGCCTTTCATCCCTTGTTCCGGATGAGGGCGCACGCATCATCAGAACCATTGCCCTGGAACTGGAACGCATTGCCAATCATGTCGGCGATCTCGGTGCATTAAGCGGGGATGTGGCTTTCCTGCCCCCGGCAAATTACTGCGGCCGTATGCGGGGAGATTTTCTCAATATGTCTCTCCTGCTCTGCGGGAACCGGTTTGGCAAGGGACTGGTACGGCCCGGTGGGGTTTGCTTTTCACTGGCAGATGAGGTCCGTAAAATCCTGGATGGACGAATAAAGGAAATAAAACCCCAGGTTGAACATGTGATAGATCTGTTGTTTTCCACTCCCAGTGTTCTGGCCAGATTTGAAGACTGCGGAGCAGTCAGTTTGGCAGATGCGGAAAAACTGGGGCTTGTGGGACCTGCGGGCCGGGCCTGCGGAATCCCCTACGATGCGAGGCGATGTTTCCCAACCGAGCATTATCCCAAGCTGGATATACCGGAGTATGCGTTACCCACGGGAGATGTGTATGCCCGGGGAAAAGTCAGGGCCGACGAAGTCATGCAGTCAATAAATGTTATCCAGTCGCTTATCAACGGGCCAGTGGAAACAACATGCGTGAATTACGGAAATTCCGATCTTGCTCCGTCATCATTTGTGATGACGCTCAACGAAGCTTGGCGCGGCGAACTGTCGCACTGTGTCCTGACCGACGAGGATGGCAAAATTCTCCGCTACAAGGTCAAAGATCCGTCGTTCCATAACTGGAACGGCCTAGCTATGTCCCTCAGGGATACCGGGATTTCTGATTTCCCCCTTAACAACAAGAGCTTCAACCTGTCCTATTGCGGGTTTGATCTCTGAAAAATAAAGCGTGAAACGTGAAACGTGAAACGTGAGAATTGATACCACAATGTTTAATACGCTGAAAAACAGATTTGAACAAGGATACCGAACCTCCGCTTATCCGAAAGAAAAAATTGAGTTGTGGCGGCGCTATCGCGGGCTGCCTCGTGTGCGGAAGGATGCCCCGGGGGAAATGATCACCGAGTGCGCCGAGGCATGTCCCCAGGGTGCTATTGATCCTGATCGAAAACTCCTTGACATGGGGCGATGCGTTTTCTGCGGGAACTGCGAGCGGCTTTCCAAAGGGGAGTTTATATCATTTACCAGAGATTTTGAATTTTCAGTGGCTGAAAAGGAGCATCTGCTGACAGACGGCTCTGTTCCTGCCCTGGCAAATCATGCCAAAAAGCATTTTAAAAAGCTTTTTGGCCGGTCTCTGCAACTGCGCCAGGTATCTGCCGCGGGCTGCAATGCGTGCGAAGCAGATCTGAATGTGCTGGCAACGCCTTTTTTCGATCTCGCGCGGTTCGGAATAAACTTCGTGGCCTCGCCCCGCCATGCTGACGGCATCGTGGTGACGGGCCCGATTTCCACGAACATGAAAACCGCACTGCTCCAGACTTATGAAGCCACACCTGCCCCGAAAGTGGTTATTGCGGTGGGGAGCTGCACCCTGACCGGGGGCCCGTTTCGCGGCAGTCCTGAGATAACAGAAGGATTGGATACTCTTCTGCCCGTGGATTTATATATCCCCGGGTGTCCGCCGCATCCGCTGACTAATCTGCACGCGCTCTTAGCCTATTTTAAATAAATAGCGATAAGTACCCGGTTAAAATCGGAAGATACTCATCTTCCGATTTTAACCCGGAATGACTTCCCGCATTTGTAGGGTGGGCGCCGCTTGTGTCTGAACTCGGATAGCCGGGATTAAAGGATGGACAGGATGAGTGCCTGAAAATCCTTTAATCCTGACCATGCGAGTTCAGACAAGCAGAGAGCCATTCGACGGTTCGACATAGCTCGCCGAAGTCTTCTGAGTTCACGCCAAAGCCTGAAGCCTGAAGGCAGCTATTTTTTCCGGTTCGTGATTTTAATCAGCTTCCCAGGCTGCTTCAGCGGAACGGAGTGCGATTTTTAGCGGAACTACACAGATTGCATTTGCAAAAAACCGCTTCGCTCTATTTTTGCACTCCTCTGCTTCACCTTTCTTTTGCAGTAAGCCCACCACGGATGTCCAAACGATGGTGAAGCTGATCCGAGGGGATTAACTGATTTACGGATTACGGATTAACATTCAAAACCTTTGCAACAGCTTTCGGGATATCCTGGTTTCCGATGACTTTCCACAATCGGAACAGATTACGCAGCGTGACATTCATGCCCTGTTTGTCGTTATATTCAAAAGCAATTTGCAAATCCTTTAAAAAATACTTCTGGGACTTTTCCCACTGGCACTGTTCCTGTGCAACTCTTCCCAACTGATGATAGAATGAACTGCTTCTCCGCCGGATCTGATCTGCATCATATTCTTTATTCTCCAGCCAGATTGCCAGTGCTTTTTTGTAAGCCAGTTCAGCTTCCGAATACTGTCCGAGCAGCAACCGGCGTTTTGCAATATCATCAATAATACCGACAAATTCAATTCCTAATCTCCCTTTTAATTCTTCTTCGGAATAATCCTCCAGTTTTTCCAGCACCATATTTCCCAGTTCAAGGCCCAGTTCGTGTTTTCCATTATCCGGGTAGAAGGAAAGAACAGTGTAAATGTTAATCACAGAGACCCGCGCATCCAGGCTGAACTTCAAAGCTGTTAACAGGTTCTCGTATTCCGGCTCAATCAGAATCTGTCTGAGCTTGTTTTCATTTGCCTTATCTGATTCCATGAGATGGCGCGCCGCACCTGACAGGCCGTCATAATATTTTCGGAATGCAGTTTCAATGGCATTACGTTTTTTTTCCTGTTCAGGAGCACGAAGACGGTTTTTCAGAAAATAAGGAAAGGTTGTCTGCACCTGCAAAAAAGCGGGGATTCGGTGATGCGGCAGAAGCAGGCCCCGGCTGACTGCCCCCTCAATCATCTCTGGCCAGAGATCAAAAGGCAGATGCGCCAGTGACGGCTGCCTCTTTAATTGACGAACATAGCGTTCCAGTCCGTCTATGTTGATAACGGAAGTAAAAGGCGCCAGGCAGTTCAGAAGCTCCTGCGCTTGGGGAAACAGGCTGCTGTGTGCATATCCGATACAGCGGAAGATGCTTTCATTTTTTGTTTCCACGTCGCCTTTGTTCAGATTAATATCTTCTGCTTCCAGAGTCCGGAGTATGTTCCCCGGGGTTTCCGATTCAAGATTTGGCAGGATATTCTCAAGGGCCAGGGGACAGCCCTGTAAAAGACTCAGAAGCTTTTCAAAATCCGGGGTTCCGAGGTAAGAGGCAGCGTTGTGCTGCTTCAGAATCCGTTCTGCCAGGATAGCGGCAGATTCGGAATCAAGACCGGAAAGCTCATAATGATCTCCCTGGCCCATGCCAGTTTCCGAACCTGATAATACTATAGTTTTTCCATCACTGAGTTGGTTCAGAAACTGTCGGATTTCTTCCTGCTCTGTTTCTGACAGTGTATTTTCTGCGGGCAGATTCCCGTCAGCAAGGGGCTCTGCATTATCTAAGATCACCAGATGTCGTTTGGCACGCAGTTTTTTACATAACATCAGTTGCCTAGCCTCTTCACACACTGGCTGAAAATTTCTGGCAAATTCCGGCGGGCTGAAAATTCTTTCAGCAATTTCCATCATTATCTGCCGACGATTTCGAACTTTGTGATCATAGGAGAAGTAAAAAGCCTGATCCACAAACCTCGTTGTCTTCCATAACGCTCCCAGGTGGTGCAGAAGGGTTGTCTTTCCGACACCGCCCATGCCCATTATAAGAAGCTGGCTGCACCGGGACAGGCGCTTTTCAACTTCGGATATATCCGAATCCCGGCCCACAAATCCATATGCCGGACTGGGAAAAGCATGGGGGCCTGCAGACAGACGCCGGTCGTTCAGGTCTATGTCCTGGTTGAAAGCACCTTTGTTTTTGCCATAAAATTGAAAATCAGGTCGGCGGACGGATTCGGAAGGAGTTTTCGGGAAAAAAAATGTCTCCTGAAAACGGTTTTCCCTGCGCAGCGCGACTTGTTTTTCGGGAATGTTATACATGGATTCAGCCTCCTGTGTTTTTTATCAAAAACGATTTCTGCACTCCGGATCAGCGGTTTTATTACTTTTTACTTCATTTATTGCTTATTTCATAGATTAAAGAGATGCGTCAATAGGGTGAAGGGAGTAATTCAGGGGGTGGGATATCCTACCTGTCGGGATTTCGAAAACCTCGGAGGTCTTGGCCGAAGAAATTTTTGCATATCATCAGACCTCCGAGGTTTCTGAGTGGTCATCAGACTATGGGGGATTTCAAAAACCTCGGAGGTCTTGGCCGGAGAAATTTTTGCATATCATCAGACCTCCGAGGTTTCTGAGTGGTCATCAGACTATGGGGATTTCGAAAACCTCGGAGGTCTTGGCCGGAGAAATTTTTGCATATCATCAGACCTCCGAGGTTTCTGAGCGGTCATCAGATTATGAGGATTTCGAAAACCTCGGAGGTCTTGGCCGGAGAAGTTTTTGCATAGCATCAGACCTCCGAGGTTTCTGAGTGGTCATCAGACTATGAGGATTTCGAAAACCTCGGAGGTCTTGGCCGGAGAAGTTTTTGCATATCATCAGACCTCCGAGGTTTCACCTTAGGCGATTTCCAATAAAAAATATACCGGATTGAAGTTTGCAGTTCCGCCTTCAGGCGGTGTCATGCCGCCTGAAGGCGGGACTACAAACTTGGTATATTCTTTTTCGGAAATCACCTTAAATCAGAGATTCGAATTTCGGGACATATCATTCTGACGATATAATTTAGCATGATCACCCTCTTTTCGCGTATTATACTTTACGCTATGACAGATCAATGAAGAAATTTCAAGAAATTATTCATCATCGCGATAGGCGTTTTGTTTCCTATATTTCTGGTTTTCATCAAGCTAAAAATCCCGGGTTCGAATATTCCAAAGTATACACTTTTTCTGAACAATTTGCAAAATCGTTCTGCAACAGCTTAGAATTCTATGCAGAAAGCTCTGTTCATACAGGGTGTAATTATAATTAAAAGTGTTAGGCAGCCCTTGTTCCCAAATTCCGTTTGAGGAACACACCTGCAGGCAAACTCTGTTTGCATCTGCAGCTATCTGACATTTCATGAAAAACCGAAGTTTTGCGGCAATAGCGTTCCCAAACGGAGTTTGGGAACGCGGATTTACCTAACACTAACACTTTTAATTGCACCCGTTCATACAAAGGAATTCGGAATTTTTTCAGGAAAATGTTGAAATCCGCATCCCGTTATATTATATGTTGTTTATTTTGACTGCTCGTGGAAAGAAACCCGGCTTTTTTGCTGGAGTTCCCTTCAGGCTTCGGCGAGCTCTGTCGAACCGTCGAACGGGGGCTGAAGCTTTCAACCGGGGGAATTGATCCCTCGGCTTTATTAATTCAAAGATAAGGAGGATCGTAATGAAAGAAATCAGATTCAATTTGCAGAAAACTAGGAATTTAATCCATGCCCTTCGATTGTCCATACTGATTATCATACTGGGAGCCGTATTTTTTGTCAGCAATGTCCAAGCTGCTGAAAACTACGCGCTGAGTTTCGACGGAACCGATGATTATGTGAATTGCGGTGACGCTCCGTTTCAAATCCCCACGGGAACCTGGGAGGCTTGGTTCAGGGCGGATGACATAGGTTCGTATCGTCCGATAATATCAAAATATAAATGGAGCGGGTATAATGATGACGGCTGGCTGGGACTGGACGATGGTAAGCTGTATTTTTCCATCGAAGGGTATTCGACTTCCGATATTTATGAAATATATTCAGACAGTACAATTTCAGCAGGCATATGGTATCATGTTGCAGCAGTATGGGGAGTCGGAGGAATGAAGATGTATGTCAACGGTGTACTGCAGAGCGATACTGATGCATATGCATCAGGAATTGTTTCCAGCGGGACGGGCTTGCATATCGGTCAAAGTGACGGCTTTTTCTATTACTATTTCCAGGGCCGTATAGACGAAGTCCGTATCTGGAATACTGCCCGCACCCAGGCAGAAATCCAGAAAAACAGGAGTCGGACCCTTAAAGGTGATGAAGCGGGTCTTGTTGCATACTACCGCTTTGATCATCTCCCGGGAACAACAACCCTGGCAGACATGACATCTGCCGGCAATAACGGCACACTGGTTGCTATGGATACTGCAGCATGGGTTGAATCCGGGGCACCGGTGAAACTGAGCTACCTCGCAGTTGAGGGAGAAGTGAAACTCCCTGACGGAAATATGGTTGGAAAAGCCCCGGTCTCTGCCAGTTGTTCCGGCGGGTCAATCCAGAAAACAACCAGTGACGGGAATGGCAAATTTGTTTTTGAAGATCTGAATGAGTGCAACTGGACCATTAAAGCAGAACCGCCTGCAACCGGATATGATGACTACAGGTCTGCCCAGATTGCTTACAATCTCCAGGGGGATTTTTATGGAATCACATATGACCCGCCTGTGCTGATACTGAATTACGTTGTAAACGGAAGCGTGAAGCTGCCTGACGGGAATGCGGTCAGCAGCCCGAAGGTTTCCGCGTGTTGTGAGAATTCCGGCGAATGCAAAGAAGTTACCGGGGACGGAACCGGCAGCTTTGAATTTGATGATTTGTACGCGTGTGACTGGGAAATCACGGCATCCCCGCCCGCGGGGAATGACTACGAAGATTACAGACCCGCTGAAATATCCTACACCTATCCCCAGGATCAGGGCAACACGCCGACGGTGGTTCTGAACTATGTTGTCCGGGGAGAGGTAAAACTGGCTGACGGGGGAGCGGCATCCGCACCGGTTTCAGCATGCTGCACCCAGGGGGCCTCGGAGGTGTGCAGGGAAACAACTGCCGACTCAGCCGGGAATTTTGTTTTTGAAGATCTTTATGCATGTAACTGGCGGATAGAGGCATCTCCGCCATCCGGAGCCCAGTACAGCGACTACAGGGCTGTTGAAGTATCTTATAATTATTCTCTGACTGAAGCAGAGCAGAGCGGTGCCCCTGTAATCAGGCTAATATTCACCGGGCTGAGGGGAAAAATTACGCTCCCCGGGGGCGAAGCCGTATCCGGTGCATCGGTTTCCGCCATATACGACTGCCCTTGGTGGGATACCGAATGCAGCGAGAATACCGTCACATCAGTAACTGATGAAAATGGTAAATTCCTTTTATCAGGCATGAGCGAAGGCAACTGGATAATCGGTGCATCACCGCCCGCAGGGAACAAATACGCGGAATATGATGCTTCTTCAGGAGATTATCATCATTCGGGTGATGAAGACCTGAGCGATTTCCTTTTTGAACTGGAACTGACACCCAGGATAAATGTGACAGGAAGTGTCGGGTTATCAGACGGAAGTATCCCGGAATATGCGCGGGTTTTTATTTCCCGTAACGGCAGGGTTATTCCTCTCGGGGAGTTCGGGGAAAATGAGATTCTGCCGGACGAGGACGGGGTATTCCGATGCAAACTGGACAAAGGGACGTATGAAATTGAGATCATGACGGAACACGGGGACCTGGAGCACCCGGACATCAGTTATGTGAAAAACTCCTTCAGCATTGCTGATGTTGACACCCTTATCCCCCTGGATTTCACCATGCCCCAAAGTTCGAAAAAGATAAACGGGACTGTGAAATTCAAAAAAGCCAGGGAGCCGGATGTATATGTGGATATTTTCAATGCGGAAAATCCGAATATCCGGGCATATGTGAAAAGCGATGAATACGGAGATTTCAGTGCAAATGTGAGCGGCGGGATATGGATGCTCGAACCTGAGACAAATGCATTTTCAGGCTCGTGGGACGCGTTCAGTCCCGGGCCTCAGACAGTGCAGTTTGCAGAAGACACAAGTGAGGAGGTCATAACCACAGAAATCACCCTGATCGCACCGGAAGTCTATCTGACCGGACGGATACTTACACCTGAAGGCGATCCCCTTACGCCGGCAAGGGACTTCTGGGATTACGAAGATTCCCCGCCCATCATTGAAATCCGAAATCTTGACCGCGGGGTCTGGCAAGGCTCCAACATAGACCAGAACGGCTATTTTTTCATCCCCATGCTTTCCGGTCTCTGTAAGGTCATCCTTTACCTGAATGACTATCCTGACTACGCTGCCCCGATTCTTGACCCGTTCGATGTTACCCCGGAGAATGAATACGTCGGCGATATTCGCCTGGTGCCGAGAAGTTCGGGAATGCTCCGGGGAACCGTCACAAACGCACAGGGAGAAGGGGTTTTCGGGATTCAGATTGATGCATGGCAGCCGGGAACGAGCAACTGGTTTTCAAGTCTCACAGATTCAGACGGCGATTACTCCGTCAGCCTGTCATCCGGGACATGGGTTGTGGAACCTCATATTCCCCCTGGAAGCGATGCCGAGGAGTTTTACCTGTTTACCGGGGTTTCAAAGGAGATCATGCTGACCGAGGATGAGGAAGATACCGCTGATTTTGAACTGGAAGATGTTGCCGGTATCATCACCGGTATTGTGGAGGATGAAGTCAATGATAAGCTCATGCATCTGAATGCCTGGGCTTATGCCCATCGCAGGGGAAATCCTCGGCCTGTGAGCGAGGCACAGATTGTAAACGGAGAGTTCCAACTGAGGGTTCCGGAAAACCTTATGTTTGTGGGACTTCACCCCGTGCCCCAGAGCGGGTATTTCTTTGATACCGATAATGAAAAAGTTGAACTGATACTGAAAAAATCCGGTGAGTTTGATAAAAAGAACATTACCATTATCATGGAAACCAACAGCGCGTTCATCCGGGGTACTCTCAAAGGTGTGAACGGCGAGACCTTAACAGGCATTCCGGGCTATGTCAGCGCGACTTCCGCGGGAAACACCAAATCCTGGCAAAAGGGGGATATTGACCCGGATGACGGCAGTTTTACAATTTCTGTTACCAGCGGCGAATGGAACCTGATGTACTACCTGGATACAGAAAAATACTCAGCCAGCCCGCCTGAGCCGATCCTGGTCGAAGCCGACATAGGCCAGACCGTTACCCAGGATATCACGCTTATTCCTCTGAATGCTGCGGTCAATGGCCAGGTGGAGACTCCTGACGGAAGCCCCGCCCCTGGCACACAAGTATGGATCCGCAGCTTCCAGGGAAAAAAGCTCATTTTTGAGAATCAGGCTCCTTCGGATTCAGATGGCAGATTCAGATTTTCCGTACCTCTGGATAAGACCCAGGGAAGGGTTGTCGTGGGAACCGCGGTAAAGCTCGAAAATGCCAGATCCGGGAGGAAGGCTCCCCGGGATTATGATAATACAAAGGATTCCGGCAGCCAGGAGCCTGGTTTCGATAAAAAGCGGGATACCTCATCTTCTGAGGTGCTTCTGAAACTCCGCAGGGCAGATACCTGGCTGGAGGGAAAGGTCATTGATGAAAGCGGTCAGCCCGTGGAAGATGCTTATATCTCAGCTTACAGCCCGGATGGCCAGAGAACCGACGGTTATACGGACAGCGAAGGTTTATATCGGCTCCATGTGGCCCGTGAAGAGAATGAAGACGCTAATATTTGGACAGTAAGCGCTGCCCATAAATCACCGGGAGACTATACTTATTCCCGCAGCGTGAGAACACGGCATAATATATCCGGCACAGATGCCATAGTGACGATACCTGTTCTGCTTCTCAAAAACATGGGCCAACTGCTGCCAACGGAACTGCATGAATTTGAAGCTGAAAAAGGATGGGACAGGAGCCTGTCCGACGGGGTCCGCATTCAGATTCCCGCGGACGCTGTTCCGACGCTTCCCACAAAACCGTCAAAATTATCCCCGTCTGCTGAGGATGAATCCGGGGATAAGATAAATGTGGTTATCGAAACCCGTGTTAATCTGCCTGAAACTGCTGAAAACCGAAACATCAGTTACGGCTACTACATCGCGGGATATGATAAAAAAGGGGTGGAACTCAGTAGTCCTTTTAACACGAACGCGGTGGTGACTTTCTGCTACACAGATGAGCAACTGGAGAAACTGGATATCGAGGAATCAGATATCCGGCCCGCGTTCCTGCTGGAAGAGAGCAATTCCTGGATGCCGGTGAAGAGCTATACCATTGACAGGGAGGCTGATAAAGTAACCTTTGAGATGGATCATTTCGGCCTGTGGTCACTGGTGGCAAAAGATGAACAGCCGATCCTGTCGGTGACGCCCCTGTCAGTCGAAATTCCCGAATCCGGGGGCACAACCACATTCCAGGTAGAAAATTCAGGCACAGGAATCATGAACTGGACCGCGCACACTGATGAAACCTGGCTGACCGTTAAAAGCGGGGCATCCGGAACCGGCGATGGAACGATCACGGTGAAGTACGAGGAGAATTTCGGAGCAGTAAGAACCGGGATCATTAACGTGGTCGCTGACAGCGATACCCTGAACAGTCCGAGACGTATTGAAATCACGCAGAAGTCAGCCTTCCAGGAGCCTTTGCTGTGGGTCACGCCTTTTTCCGCATACATTCCGGAAACAAAAGGTTCGGTAACATTTACGATTTCGAACCTGGGCAAGGGCGCGCTGGAATGGGAAGCCGTGACAAATGATGACTGGCTGGCCATTCAGCGGGAGAGTTCGAGTTCCAGCGGCGGCATCATCACTGTGAGTTATGACACGAACACAGATATCGTCAGAACCGGGATCATTACTGTGACCGCTGCGAACGCTCTCAACAGTCCCCAGACTGTTGAAATAGCACAGGCTTCGGGTTTACAGGAGCCTTACCTGTTTGTGTCGCCGCTTTATGATGAAGTTCTGGAAACAGCCGGCACAATCACGTTTGAGGTGAAAAACGCAGGCACGGAGGTCATCGAATGGACTGCGGTCTCCAATGTCTCCTGGTTAAACCTTGAAAGTGGAAGTTCCGGAACCAATGACGGGACCATCACGGTTCGTTATGACGCGAATAGCGGGATCGGAAGAACCGGAACGGTGACAGTCACTGCTGCCGGGGAGGTGCAAAACAGCCCCCAGGTTGTCGAGGTCAGACAAACCGGGGGATTACAGCAGACTTTTCTGTCAGTCACGCCCCTTGATATCGAGGTGCCCCGGACCAGCGGCACCACGATCTTCAATATTGCCAATTCCGGTACAGGGACAATGCAATGGCATGTAACTTCAAAAGATGACTGGCTGACCATTGACAGCGAGACCTCGGGAATCTCCAGCGGAACGGTTACGGTAAGCTATGAGGCAAACGTGAGTATTGAAAGAACCGGGACCGTCGAAGTCACGGCCGATGATGCAGGAAACAGCCCCCAGATCGTTAAAATCAGACAGTCACGGGGGTTGCAGCAGCCCTATCTGCTTGTAGGCCCCCTTGATATCGAGGTTTCCGAAAACAGCGGAACCGTGACTTTCGATATTGAAAATGCAGGCACGGGAATCACCGAATGGACTGCTGTATCTAACACCTCATGGCTGACCCTTGAAGGCGAAACTTCCGGCGTAAATGACGGAACCGTGACTGCCCGCTGCAGTTCCAATGAGAGCATCGGAAGAATCGGAACTATTACTGTCACAGGGACTTATGCAATGAACAGTCCCCAGACAGTGAGAATCCTCCAGGCCAATGGTCTGGAGGAGCCGTTTCTACTTGTAACACCTCTTACAGTAAGGGTATCCGGTGCGGGCGGTGAATCGGTCTCTGCCGATATTGTGAACCTGGGAAAAGGAGAAATGGACTGGGTTGCATCTTCTGATACACCCTGGCTGGAAATTAAGACCATATACGGGACAGGTGACGGAACGATTACTGTCACCTCTGAGGCCAATCCCGGTGATACAGCAAGGATCGGGAGCCTTACAGTGGTATCTGTCGGTACGCTCAACAGTCCCCAGACAATCCAGGTCAGGCAGATGATCAACGGGCCTGATGTTGATGACAGCGAAACCATTGACATGCGTGACGTCATACTCAGCCTGCAAGCCTGCATACAGGCATCTTCGCCATCAGCAGTTTATCCGAAAGCAGATATTAACGGGGACGAAAAAATCGGATTGCATGAAGCAATCCGGGCACTCCGTAAACTTTTTAGTCAGTAGTCAGTTGTATCTGCTACTGACAACTAGCAATTGGCTACGGACGTATTCTCAAGCAGAGCCTAAGAACGAGTAAGGTCCGGAGTGCAAAGCTTGCTTTGCGCCACTGCGGGATTCCCGCAAAGCAAGCTTTGCACTCCGCGGAATTTATAACCCGGACATTATTTCTGAAGCGGAGCACTAAGAACGAGTAATGTCCAGAGTGCAAAGCTTGCTTTGCAAGTCATCCTCGGATACAGGGACTCGCAAAGCAAGCTTTGCACTTTTCTCGTTCCCAGGCTCTGCCTGGGAATGCATTTCGGGAGGCTCTGCCTCATTTTGAAATATCTCGCAAAGCAGAGCCTGGGAACGAGTAAGGTCCGGAGTGCAAAGCTTGCTTTGCGCCACTGCGGGATTCCCGCAAAGCAAGCTTTTGCACTCCGCGGAATTTATAACCCGGACATTATTTCTGAAACGGAGCACTAAGAACGAGTAATGTCCGGAGTGCAAAGCTTGCTTTGCAAGTTATCCTCGGATACAGGGACTCGCAAAGCAAGCTTTCCACTTTTCTCGTTCCCAGGCTCTGCCTGGGAATGCATTTCGGGAGGCTCTGCCTCATTTTGTATTTTAAAACCGACGGATTAAATAAAATATTTCGCAAAGCAGAGCCTAAGAACGAGTAATGTCCGGAGTGCAAAGCTTGCTTTGCAAATTATCCACGGATACAGGTACTTGCAAAGCAAGCTTTGCACTCCGGGCTGACAA
>JAUCGG010000120.1 GCA_030378015.1 Desulfococcaceae bacterium HSG8 | reverse complement strand
CTTTTGGAGGCCTCCTTCAAATTTCGTGATTCATTTTAAAAGAAGGCTTGTATATCGTGAGGTCGTATGATAATATCAACGATTATTTTTCGGGAACGCTCTGAAAAAAGAAAAATGTGAGTTATGCAATGGATATTAAAGATAGAAAAAAGAGTCGATTTTTTCCGAACAAAATCAGTAAAAATCAGGCAAAAGACACGGGTATGGCGATGGTTCTGATCTTCTTGCTTGTTGCCTGGTTCGGCGATAATATTAAATTTGTCGGTGTTGCCATTATACTGCTGATCCTCAATATGATAACTGCTGATATCTATGTTCCGGCAGCGCGAATATGGTTGGGAATTTCCAATATTATAGGTGCATTTGTATCAAAAATCATATTGACGGCCATGTTCTTTTTAATAGTTACACCGGTTGGTGTAATCAGAAGATGGATGGGGGCGGATTCCATGAAGACCGGTTTATGGAAAAACGGAAAGGATTCCGTTTTTTCCGTCCGGGATCACTGTTTTCAGCCCGAAGATATCGAAAAACCATATTGAACCGGATTATGGAGAGGCTATGGAATCAATAAAGGAAATCTGGGGCTATTTGAGAGAAAGAAAAAAATACTGGTTATTGCCTATTATCCTTACCATGTTGCTGTTCGGAGGATTGATATTTCTGACAAGCGGTTCCGCGATAGCGCCATTTATTTATACATTGTTTTAGCCCCCCCCTTCGACAAGCTCAGGGAGCGGGACCGGTAGCTGCGGCCGCCCGTTGAGCTTGTCGGCCGGTCGTTAAGCTTGTCGGCCGGTCGTTGAGCTTGTCGGCCGGTCGTTGAGCTTGTCGGCCGGTCGTTGAGCTTGTCGGCCGGTCGTTGAGCTTGTCGAAACGAGTCAGAAAAGAGATTCAAATGGCCACTAATATCTTAGGTATTTCCGCATATTATCATGACAGTGCGGCGGTTCTTCTGGCTGACGGAGAGATTATCGCCGCCGCGCAGGAGGAACGGTTTACTCGAAAAAAGCACGATCCGTCGTTTCCGTCCAATGCGGTCAGGTATGTTCTGGATGAAGGCGGCATGGAGATGGACGATCTTTGCGCAATTTCATTCTACGACAAGCCGTATCTGAAGTTCGAACGGTTGCTGGAAACTTATCACGAATTTGCTCCCAAAGGGCTTAAAAGTTTTCTGTCCGCGATGCCCGTATGGATTAAGGAAAAGCTCTTTATGAGAAAACTCCTCAACGTCGAACTTGAAAAAATCGGAATGGGCAAACCTCCGCGAATTCTGTTTCCCGAACATCACCTTTCCCATGCGGCAAGCGCGTTTTTCCCATCCCCGTTTGACGAAGCGGCTATTGTTACCATTGATGGCGTGGGCGAATGGGCGACGACCACTATCGGACACGGACAGGCAAACCTGATTACCATATTACGGCAATTGGATTTTCCACACTCTCTCGGGCTGCTCTATTCCGCTTTTACATATTATTGCGGGTTTAAAGTCAACAGCGGGGAATACAAGCTCATGGGGCTGGCTCCTTATGGAAACCCGAATACCGAACGGTTTAAAAAATGGAAAGAGATAATAACGAATGAGTTGACAGATCTGCGGGAAGATGGGTCGTTCCTGTTGAACATGGACTTTTTCAATTATGCCACCGGGCTGACGATGTGTCCCGAAGACAAATGGGAGAAGCTGTTCGGTATACCGATGAGAAAACCGGAGAGCGAACTGAGCCAGCCGTATATGGATATTGCCCTTGCCATCCAGCAGGTTACGGAAGAGGTTGTCTTACGCATTGCGGAAACCGCAAAGCAGCTTGCTCAAAGCAGATACCTTGTTTTAGCCGGCGGCGTGGCGCTGAACTGCGTGTCCAATGGAAAGTTGCTGGAAAAAGGACTGTTTGAGGATATCTGGATTCAACCGGCTTCGGGAGATGCCGGCGGAGCATTGGGCGCGGCATATACTGCCTGGCACATCTGGCGGAATAAGGAAAGAACGGTTTCCGGCATGGATTCGATGAAAGGCGCCTACCTTGGACCCGGGTTCGGAGCCGATGATATCCGGAAGGTTGCAAGAAAATACGATGCGCCCCAAAAAGAATATCAAGATTTTGATCAGCTTTGCACGGATACTGCCCGGTTACTTGAACAAGGGAATGTTATCGGCTGGTTTCAGGGCAGAATGGAATATGGTCCCCGGGCGTTGGGTAATCGAAGCATTTTGGGTGATCCGCGTAATCCCGAGATGCAACGCAAGCTGAACCTCAAAATAAAATACAGGGAGGGATTCCGGCCTTTTGCACCGTCGGTGATGGAGGAGGATATTGCGGAGTATTTCAAACTGAACAATTCCACGCCTTATATGCTTTTTGTGGCGCCGGTCAGGGAAGAAAGAAGAAACCCGCTTCCGGACGGCTATGATCAGGGAGGATTATATGAACGGCTTTATTTCCAGCGTTCGGATATTCCGGCCATCACTCATGTGGATTATTCCGCCAGAATTCAAAGCGTTAATAAAAGCACAAATGAAAAATACTGGAAACTGATTAACGCCTTTAAAACCCGGACCGGATACGGCGTCCTCGTGAACACCAGTTTCAATGTCAGGGGGGAGCCTATTGTATGCACACCTTCAGAAGCCTATACATGTTTCATGAGAACGGAAATGGACTATCTGGTTATGGGCAGATTTTGTTTTGAAAAATCACGTCAGCCGGAATGGAATGAAAAAAGTCGGTGGCAAGAGGAATATGATCTGGATTGATCTTTAGCTTAGGCGATTTCTAAAAAAGAATATCCCACTGAGCGCCTGTCTGAAAACTGACGGATATCCCCGGCTGCTGTTTTTTTTAACCACGAAATACACGGAACACACGAAAAGACCTGTGTACAGGACAAAAAAATTTCCAGATTTTCGGATAATTTTTAATACCAAATACTTAGGCGGTTTTATCCGAAATGCTCGCATTCAATAATATCAACACGTTATCATTTTTTGTCCTGTACACAGCGAAAAGACACAGGAATGTTCCGTACTCACAATTTCCGTTTTTTTCGTGTGTTTCGTGGTTAAAAAAGCGGACGGGGCTGTAGCCATCCGGCAAACATATAGTGGGAGATTCTTTTTTGGAAATCACCTTACTGCCTGAATGAAATGTTCGATTTTCCGGAAAGAATATGGCAGTTGATATTGTATTCCATGATGGGCCGCGCTTCCAAAACAACTCTTGAAGTACTTCAAGGCAGGGGAACAGATGCTATTCCGGAATGATGAAAGTCCGCCGCGACTCCCTTTCGTAAAGGTCGGGGATTTTTTATACGGGACTTTCATATATAATATTGGCTATTGTCCATTGTCCATAAATCAATAAATTTTCAATTTATCTTGTGAAAAGTTGAAAATTTTGTTATGTATAAGACAATATGATGGTACATCACCTATAACGAGCGTGTTATCAATACTTTCAGAGAAAAGGATGTGGGCTTATGGACAATCGGGAAACGCAAAATATCGAGAACCCTGAACTCTCTGATTCAAAGGAGCAGAGTCGGAATTTACATAAATTAATGCTGAAGAAACATTTTGCCGAGGCACTGCGTGAAAATAACATGCTGCCACTCATGGCAACGCAGATCGAGACCATGCAGGTCAATGTCGGAAAAGTGTGCAACATGGCCTGTGCGCATTGTCATGTCGACGCGGGACCTGGTCGCAAAGAGGCGATGCCGGACAAGGTCGTTGACCGGGTCATTGATATCTTTAAGACAAGTTCCATACCTAACTTCGACATCACTGGCGGAGCGCCTGAACTCCATCCCCGATTCAGAGAGATTGTTCAACGCGTCTCCCTGCCCGGACGAAAAGTAATTCATCGCTGCAACCTCACCGCAATAATGACCAGGCCACTCCGGGACATTCCAGACCTCCTCGCTGAACATAAGGTCGGGATCGCCGGTTCTCTTCCCTGTTATGAACCGGTAGATAACGACATACAAAGAGGAGGAGGCGCCTTTGATATTGCTATTCAGGCCATCCGTCATCTGAACGGCCTCGGATACGGGAAAGAAGATTCGGGGCTTATGCTCAACCTGGTTTACAACCCGAACGGAGCTTTCCTCCCCGGCAATGAGGCCGAACTTCAGGCAAAATATAAACAGGAACTCAAAGACCACTTCGGCGTCGCATTTAACAATCTTTTCGCATTAACCAACCTGCCGCTTGGCCGATTCCTCGACTCCCTGATCAAAGAGGGCCGTCTTGATGAATACATGGCGCTTTTGGTGAACGCATTTAATCCCGAGACCATCGCTCCGCTGATGTGCAGAAATATGGTCTCGATCAGTTGGGATGGAAATCTTTACGATTGCGACTTCAACCAGATGCTTGATCTCAAGGTCGAAGGGACGGCGCCCCGGACAGTCTTTGACTGGGACACCGAGCGGTTAGAGAAGAGAGCCATTGTCATCGGTGAACACTGCTATGGATGTACCGCTGGCGCTGGATCGAGTTGCGGGGGGCAAACTGTCTGAACTCTTAAAATATTTCGCCATAAAATCATCCGACCACGGAAAAGGATATGTCATAGGTCATCAGCGAACGAATATAATCCTGTTTTTTTTAACGGAATAGTTATTCCGCTCCCTCCGATTCCTTTTTATACGAAAAAATACTGCCGGGAAAACGGTCTGCCGTATATGACAGAACATGACAGAATCGTCGCGTGTCTTAACGAACTGAATATATATCCGTTTTCCCTGTATTAATACCCCGAAGGGGTTAGATAATCTAATATTTACCCCGAAAGAGTTAGATAATCTAGCCCAGGGTAAGCGAAGCGCCACCCTGGGAAACAGAACAAAAAAACGATTTACCCTGAAGGGGTTACATAATGAAACAAGGAAATTATCTATCCCTTTCAGGGAAAATATTTTTTTGTTTCTCATTCCCAGGGTGGCGATTCGCTTACCCTGGGCTATATTATGCAGCCCTTTCAGGGCAGGTCTTCATTCCCGAAAATACCCCGAAGGGGTTACATAATCTATCCCGGGGTAAGCGAAGCGCCACCCTGGGAGATATAACAAAAAAACGATTTACCCTGAAGGGGTTACATAATAAAACAAGGAAATTATCTATCCCTTTCAGGGAAAATATTTTTTGTATTCTCATTCCCAGGGTGGCGATTCGCTTACCCTGGGCTATATTATGCAGCCCTTTCAGGGCATTAACCGGGCATCCGTGTTTATCCGTGTCCCCGTTAAACACTCACAAAGCAAGCTTTGCACTCCGCTGGTTCGGAAAACGATTCCGCGGAATTCAAAACCAAACACCAAAACTAAAAACCAAACACACACTTTCATAGAAAGGAAATAAAATCTTGGCAGGCACCAAACAAAATTATCAAAGCGATGTGATCATCATCGGCGGCGGACTGGCGGGGATTGTTACTGCTTTCGAACTGCTGGATCACAAAAAAAAAGTGATTATTTTCGAGCGGGATGAGGAAAAGAATTTCGGGGGGCTGGCAAAGGAATCCTTCGGCGGGGTGATGATGGTTGATACGCCCCTGCAACGGAGACTGGGAATCCGGGATAACCCTGATCTTGCTCTCTCCGACTGGTTCAACTTTGCCCGTTTCGGAAAAGACGATGTCTGGCCCCGGAAATGGGCAGAAACATACGTCAGCAAATCCCTGGAAATGATCTATGAATGGCTTGTTCAGCGATCCGTAAAATTTTTACCCGTGGTGAACTGGCCAGAACGGGGGCTGTTTGTTCCGGGCAACTCGGTTCCCCGCTGGCATATTGCCTGGGGAACAGGATATGGCATCATCGAATCCCTCCTGGGGCATCTTGACCAGCACCCCGGGCGGAAGAATCTCCGGGTTTGTTTCAATCATCAGGTCAGCCGTATTATTCATACAAACGGGTCAGTTACCGGCTGTGAAGGGGTTTTGGGAAACGGGGAGACATTTTCAGCGTCCGCGGATGCCCTGGTGGCCGCGTCCGGCGGAATCTGCGGCGGGGACCTCAGCAGGGTCAGGAAGCACTGGTACAAAGACTGGGGAGATCCCCCTGATGTTCTCCTGAACGGATCCCACCGGTTTGCAGACGGAATGATCCATGATCTTATTGAAGAAGCAGGCGGAAACCTTACCCATCTGGATAAGCACTGGCACTATGCCGCGGGGATTCATCACCCGAAACCGGACAGGAAAAAGCACGGCCTGAGCCTGGTTCCCCCCCGTTCTGCCCTGTGGGTCAATGCCCTGGGAGAGCGCATAGGCCCGGTTCCGCTTGTGGGATATACAGATACCCGCTATCTTGTGGAACAGATCTGCAAACAGCCGGGGAAATATTCATGGCAGATTCTGAATCAGAAAATTGCCTTAAAAGAGCTGGCTGTCTCAGGTTCTGATTATATGACCGCTTTCCGTTATAAAAAGAAGCTGCGTCTCATCCTGGATGTGCTTTTCGGAAACAAAGAACTGGTGAACCGGCTGATAAATGAATCCGGGGATGTTGTGACCGCGCATTCTGTGCCGGAACTTGTTCAGAAGATGAACGAAACGGATAATGAATACCAGGTTGATGCAAAACTGCTTGAATCGGAAATCAGGGCATATGATGACAGGATTGACCGGGGCCCGCGTTATTTTAATGATGACCAGCTTCGTCGTATCGCGAATTTCCGAACCTACCGGGGAGACCGTATCCGAACCTGTAAATTTCAGAAAATCAATGATCCCAAAGCAATGTCCCTCATTGCCATCCGGGAGTTTATCCTGAGCCGGAAGAGCCTCGGCGGCGCCCAGACGGACCTGGAGTGCCGGGTATTAAACAAAAAAGGGGAACCGATCCCCGGGTTATATGCTGTGGGGGAAACAGCAGGCTTCGGCGGCGGCGGGATTCACGGCCTGGGTTCCCTGGAGGGAACATTCCTGGGTAGCTGTGTGCTTACCGGGAGAATGGCTGGGATGTCAGTTGTCGGTGGTCAGTAGTACAGCAACTTGGAAATTCGTCCCCCCTTTTCAAAGGGGCATGGGGGATTTTACGCTGTGATAAAAGTCGGTTACGCCAGAAATCCCCCCATGCCCTTTAAAAAAGGGGAGGGCGACGATCTGTTCGTTGGTCATTGAATAATTCATAGTCACCTCCCTTTTGCCGTTTTGTCCCATTAATTTCGATTGTTTGATATCAGTTCTTCGGGCATCCCTGCTGCAACAAAGAACTGTTTGATCCGCTGTGATGTGGTTTTACCATAAACCCACCTATATACAGCAGCCGGGCTGACACTGAGTTGTCTGGCAGCTTCGGACATTGTTAATCCCTGATGGAGCATCCAGACCTTATCTTTTTAAGATATCTTGTTTCACTGTAAAAAAATTCTTGTAAAATTTTATCGGATTGCTTATGGTGTTTTAGGTTAAAAGTTGGAATTTTCAAAGTCGTTAGGGTTGCCGATGCATAAGATAAAAGATATGGAAAGCGGAAAAATAAAGAATATGCCGGTTGAAATAGCCGCTTTATTGGAGGAAAAATACAACCTGAATTTCAGATGGGTTCTGACCGGACAGGGCGAAATGCTTCGAAATGATGCGCCGCCCGCCTCATGTCAGAGCGCTCCGGGTTATAAGAGCGTTTGAAAAGTGGATGAAAGAATCGGAAATCAAGTATGATGATGAGAAAGTAAATCATCTGGTTTCCGAAATACTCAGGATCGAACTCGAAAGTTAAACCGGGATGCGCCTATTATAATAAGTGCATCCCTTAAATAAACGGAGGAAAAAATGAAAAAAGCGATGATATGTGCGATATGTATGATTTTCGCGGTGTGTAATGTTTATGCTGCTGACTGGACAACGGTTTCAGGTAAAATAACGACAAATGACGGCACTCCCCTGTGCGCTTTGGTGCTGGCAAACGGTCAGTTCCAGTTTACCTGTGATCCGGTGGGCGAATACAGCCTGTACGTGCCTCTTGACAGCGAGGGAGAGATCACAATTTTCGGCTTCTGCGACGGAATGATGCCTTATTCAGCCACCCTGGACGGCGGCGGGAGATTCGATCTTGAACTGTCCGGTGTTAGCGGGTCTTCAACCAAAACCTGTTCAGGAGCGTATGACTGTCTGATGTTACTCCCTGGCGAATGGTACTTTATTTCTGAAGGCGGCAGCCAATATATGATATTTCAGATTTAGTGTTGTTAGAAAGCGGTGAATATTTCGGAGGTGGGGAGGATAAATACGGAGATATCATCATTACCACATACGCTGTTGAAGAAAATGCATGGAGCCTTGTTGACGGAGGCATCCTCTTTGACAATGTTTATGTTTTCCAGACGGACGGGAAAAACATAACAGGCGGGTGTTATTTCAGGGTGACTGACGGTGAATTCTCTGATTGTTATCCGCTGTTTGGCAGGAAAAGTTCTGCCGGGAAGCGATCTTCCGAGTATGATTCTTTTTTAGAGACAGCAAAAGAAGCATATTCAAAATGTCCGTAATCACAGATATTAAGCCGGGTAACGTCCCCGGCTTAACGAGAAAGAATGAAATCACCAAAAAAGAAAATGCTTTTTCCGAATGCTGTATTCAGTCGCGGCATTTTTTCACGATCCTTTTTGCAAGGGCGGGTTCGCCTTTCCGTTGTCCGTGGTCAGTTGTCGCGGTCAGTTGCAACTGGCAACGGGCAACGAACCACTGACAATTGACAATTGACAACTGGCAACTGGCAACTGGCAACTGACAAACTTTCCCCATTGACACACCCCTCCTGATTCCCTATACTCAGTAGATATAGATAGAAACTCCCCCCTTGAGGGGAGGTGCAGGTGGGTGTAACTCGCTGAAAATACATCCCCCCGGCCCCCTTCAAAGGGGGAGTTTCCATCTACTGATACTTTCCAAATTCGGACAAGGGAGTGCAAAGCCTGCTTTGTATATAAAGCACAAAGCAAGCTTTGCACTCCTTTACCTTAACGAACTGATATTATGAGGTTGTTATGATCAGAATCAATGAAAATTACCTGAAACTTCAGGCGTCTTACCTGTTTTCGGATATTGCCGGACGGGTTTCTGCTTTCCAGCAGGCCCACCCGGACAGGGAGATCATCAAGCTCGGTATCGGGGATGTCACCCGTGCCCTGCCCCGGGCCTGTATCAAGGCGTTTCACAGGGCAGCAGATGAAATGGCCGAAGACAGCACCTTCCGGGGATACGGCCCTGAACAGGGCTATCCGTTCCTGCGGGAAAAAATTGTTGCCCATGATTTCAATGCAAGGGGCGCGGATATCTCCCCGGATGAAATTTTTGTAAGCGACGGGGCCAAGTGCGATACCGGCAATATTCAGGAAATATTTGCGACAGATATAAAAATTGCTATTCCCGATCCGGTTTACCCGGTTTATGTGGATACCAATGTCATGGCCGGACGTACCGGCGAGTTCGATAACGGCAGGTATAAAAATATCCTTTACATGGAATGCACCAGGGAAAACAATTTTATCCCTGACCTTCCATCTGAACCTGCTGACCTGATTTACATGTGCTTTCCCAACAATCCCACCGGCACGACCATCACCAAAGACCGCCTTCAGACCTGGGTTGACTTTGCCCATGAAAGCAAGGCAATCATCCTGTATGATGCTGCTTATGAAGCATTTATCCGGGATGACAGCCTGCCCCGATCCATTTATGAAGTGGAAGGCGCGCGGGAAGTTGCCATAGAATTCAGGAGTTTTTCCAAGACAGCGGGATTTACAGGGACCCGGTGTGCATATACAGTGGTTCCCAAAGACTGCGCGGGATATGACAGCAACGGGGAAAAGCACATGCTTCATTCCCTGTGGCATCGGCGTCATGCCACAAAATTTAACACTGTATCGTACCCCATACAGCGGGCCGCGGAAGCCATATACAGCGAAGAAGGAAAGGCCCAGGTCAGGGAACTGGCTGACTACTACCTTAACAATGCAAAAATAATCCGGAAAGAGATGACCGCAGCCGGTTTTGAATGCGTAGGCGGGGACAACTCCCCTTACATATGGATATATGGAAAAAGAGATTCCTGGGAATTCTTTGACATGCTTCTTCAGAAAGCCGGGGTTGTCTGCACACCCGGGGCAGGGTTCGGAAAATGCGGAGAAGGCTACATAAGAATCAGCGCGTTTAACAGTCTGGAGAATGTTCAGAAAGCTATGGAGAATGTGAAACGTGAAACGTGAAACGTGATGCGTGAAACGTGATGCGTGATGCGTGATGCGTGATACGTGATGCGTGAAACGTGATGCGTGATGCGTGATGCGTGATGCGTGAAACGTGATGCGTGATGCGTGATGCGTGAAACGTGATGCGTGATACGTGATACGTGATACGTGATACGAGGCAATGTCCCGGAGGAAACACACACCTTAAGTGAATCACGTTCCACGCATCACGTTTCACGTTTCACGTTTCATTTCACGTTTCACGTTTCACGTTTCACGTTTCACGCTTCACGTTTCACGTTTCACTTTTATTAAGGTAAATATACTATGTTCGATATCACCCGTTTTGTTCTGATGATTGTTCCCCTCCTTTTTGCTGTGACTATTCATGAGGTGGCTCATGGGTATGTGGCATACCGGATGGGAGACCCCACTGCAAAGATGGCGGGAAGACTGACCCTGAATCCTTTGAAGCATCTTGACCCGATCGGATCGTTTGCTCTGCCGCTCATCCTGGAACTCACGAATGCCCCGTTCCTTTTCGGGTATGCAAAGCCGGTTCCGGTGAATTTTTCCAATCTCCGTGACTATCGTAAGGGCGTGATCCTGGTGGGATCTGCCGGTGTTGTTGCGAATCTGCTCTGCGCGGCCGTCTCAGGTATTCTTCTTCAAGTCCTGGTTTTGGCGGGGCCCCTGTGGCATGGCTCTGTGCTGGATGGCCTGTTCATTCCGCTGCTGCAGATGCTTGATTACAGCGTGATTATCAATCTGATCCTGATGATTTTTAACCTGATCCCGGTTCCCCCCTTGGACGGAAGCAGGATTCTTTCCATGTTTCTGCCGGATCATTTAAGAGCCGGATACCAAAGCATCGAACGCTACGGTATGCTCATCATCATTGTTTTGCTGATGACAAAGACGCTGGGTAAAATCATCAGTTTTTTTGTAGTACCTCTTTATAAGCTTTTTACAGGAAGTTAAATCATAAAAAAAACAAATCACAATAATGCCACAAAGACACGAAGACACAAAGAAACACAAAGAACTTTAGTGCTCTGTTTCAGAAATAACGTCAGGGTCGTACAGAAAATTCCAGAATGCGGAGTGCAAAGCTTGCTTTGCGGGAATCCCCGGCAGGCGCAAAGCAAGCTTTGCACTCCGCTGAATTTATAACTGTGACATTAATTTTGAAACGGAGCACTTAGTGAGACTTCGCGCCTTTGTGCCTTCGTGGCATTATAAGCTGCATATCACTTTTTCTGTAAAACGGCTTTTCAAGTCGTTCGGAACGATTTGAAAAATCGTTCTACAGTAAAGGTTGCCAAATTTATTTGAGATTTGGTGCTTGGAATTTGTTATTTCCGGTTTACCGGTTTAATAGGAGAACTTTGATGACCCAAAAAAAACGGATATTAAGCGGAATGCGCCCCACGGGCAAACTCCATCTCGGGAACCTGCATGGCGCTCTTGCAAACTGGGTAGAGATGCAGGATCAGTATGACTGCTTTTTCTTTATCGCGGACTGGCATGCTCTGACCACGGATTACGAGGATACCGGTTCTGTTTCGGATTATACAAAGCAGGTCATGATAGACTGGCTCAGTGCGGGGCTTTCGCCGGACAAAAGTACGCTTTTTGTCCAGTCTCATATCAAGGAACATGCGGAATTGTTCCTGATTCTTTCGATGATAACCCCGGTTCCGTGGCTGGAACGCAACCCGACGTATAAGGATCAGATGACGCAGATAGCTGACAAAGACCTTACAACTTTCGGCTTCCTGGGTTATCCTGTGCTTCAGGCAGCGGATATCATTATGTATAAGGCAGACGGCGTCCCTGTGGGAATTGATCAGGTTCCCCATGTGGAAATTACACGGGAAATCGCCAGGCGGTTCAATCATCTTTACACAAATGTTTTTCCGGAGCCGGAGGCGTTCCTGACCAAAACCTCAAAAATACTTGGCCTGGATCGGCGTAAAATGAGCAAAAGTTATAATAACGCTATCTTCCTGGCTGACAGCCCCGCGGACATATCCGCCAAGGCCTCCCGGATGATAACTGATCCCCAGCGCGCAAGAAAAAGCGACCCGGGTGATCCGAATGTGTGCAATGTGTTTGAATTTCATAAACTTTATACGGATCAGGGAACTACGGATGACATTGCTGAGAAATGCCGAACCGCTAAAATCGGGTGTGTGGAATGCAAAAAAATAATGGCAGAAGGTCTCATCACCGCGCTGGAGCCGATCCGTGAAAAAAGAAAGCATTATGAAGAAAATCCTAAGCTTGTTGCAGATATTATTGTAACCGGCAGCAATAAAGCACGGGAAGTTGCACAGCGGACAATGGAAGAGGTGAGGTCAGCGGTAAAAATATAAAGTGTGTCGGTTGTCGGTTGTCCGTTGCAACTGACAACGGACAACTGACAACTCTGACTTGACACATCGGCGCATTAATTTTATAGTTCTTTGTCCTTGAAACGACAAGTTCAGACTTTTATCCCGAAATATAGGGCGGAGTTCTGCCCATATGCATCAAACCAAGGATACAATATGCTGATTTTATCACTTGACTGAGCAAAACACAAAACCTTGCTTTTCGGGATCGTAAAGGAGATGAATCATGTTTCAACTCAATGAGCTTTCAGACAAAATTTCTGCTTTAGAAGAAAAAATAACAAGAATTGAAAACACGGGTACCGGCTTTATAAAGATTCATTTCCTGATAACCAGAAATCTGAAAGAACCTCTGGACGCGGTTGTCGAGCCGGACGGTGACGGATTTATCGCCCGAACCACGGATATTCCACTGTACGGTTTCGGAGATGATCCCATAGAAGCAACAGGGGCACTGAAATATGAGATTGAATCCCTGTGGAACGACCTGACGGAAGATGATGAGTTTGCCGAAGAATGGCTGAAAACAAAGGAGTTTCTTAAAGAGCGGATAGAGGGCTGACGATGCAAAACTCAAAATATCATACCCTTGATGTAAAGAAGACCTGCGAGAATAAACTGGGAATTATTTTTAAGAAAGGGAAGGAGTTCAACGGATGGTTCTACCTGAATGGCAGAAAACCGATACCGCCGAAAACATATAAATCAATGGCAATTCAGCTCGGGCTGAATATCGGGGAATTCGATGATTTATTGGAATGCCCTTTGAGAAAGGACAGGTATGAAAAAATTATCTCTGAATAATTGCATGAACATCTTCCCAATATGGTTCTGCCCTATTATTAACGTCGGTGGGCAGAATCCAACCCTGCATATTAGCTATTAACAATGAAAAATAATATATTACAACGATATGCGGTTTTTCTATGCATCTGCCTTTGCGCGGCCTGTCTTGTATCGGAAAGCCCCGGACAGACCCCGGCACGTCAGAAAGTTATCGTTATTCCTGTATCCGGGGAAGTGGGCCCCGCTATGGCTGCCTTCATCGAACGGGCTTTCCAGAATAACACCGACACCGACGCCCTGTATGTGCTTGAAATGGACACTTTCGGGGGCAGGGTGGATTCAGCCTTTCAGATTGTTGACACCCTTCTGACCAGACCCGCGGGAAAGACCATTGCTTATGTAAAAAAACGGGCAATTTCTGCCGGGGCACTGATCGCGCTGGCGTGTAACGAGCTTGTCATGAAGCACTCCACCACCATCGGGGACTGCGCGCCCATCATCCTTTCAAACGAGGGGCCCAAAATGCTGGGGGAGAAATTCCAATCACCGCTCCGGGCAAAATTCCGCACCCTTGCCAAACGGAACGGTTACCCGGAACCCCTGGCAGAAGCAATGGTAAGCTCTGATATAACTGTCTATAAAATTGAAACGGATGACGGTAGAATTCTTTACATGGATTCGGTAGAATACGAGGATTTAAGTGAAGAGGATCGGGCAAAGGTACGCTCCAAAAAGACGGCTGTGAGCGCGGGCAAACTGCTGACAATGGATGATCATGAAGCCCTGGATTTCGGTTTTTCCAGCATGAGTGTCGAATCTGTTGAAGAAATGCTTGGGAAGAAAGGCATCCCTGATTATGAAATCGTGAAGCTTGAGGAAAGCTGGTCTGAGCAGATGGTGCGATTTATCACCGCCATTGCACCGTTCCTGATGCTGGTAGGTTTTGCAGGGCTGTATATGGAAATGCAGACCCCCGGATTCGGAATTCCCGGGATTGTCGGCATCCTCTGCCTTGGGCTGGTATTTTCCAGTCAGTACATGGTCGGGCTTGCGGATCATACAGAACTCCTCCTGCTGATGCTGGGACTCATGCTCCTGGGTGTGGAGATGTTTGTGATACCGGGGTTCGGGGTTATCGGCATTTCCGGTATCGCACTGATGGCCGCGGGAATGGTTCTTTCATTACAGGATTTTGTTATTCCCGAATTTCCCTGGGAGACTGAAATTCTTAAAAAAAATATAATCAGCGTTTTGGGGAGCCTGATCGGTTCTTTTGTCATGAGCCTCTTTTTTCTTCGCTATGTTTTTCCTAAAGTTTCACGGACCCTCCCCGGGCCTTACCTGTCCGCGACCCTGGCGCATTCGCATGTTGACTCTGACATGCCTTCGGATGTCCTGGTGGGAAACATGGGCGTGGTAAAGAAAACCCTGCGTCCGGCCGGCAGCATCCGCGTCGGTGATGAGGTGCATGATGTGATTTCCGAAGGTGAATTCATTGAAAAAGGTGAGACGGTTATCGTGACAGAAATCCGTTCAAACCGAATCATGGTTGCAAGGAGTTCTGCTGATGAACACTGATCTTATACTGCCGATTGTGTTACAGCTTGTGGGAGTTGCTGTTATTATCGCTGAATTCATACTCCCCTCCGCGGGCCTTCTGACGCTGACGGCAATCGCTGCATTCGGATACTCACTGTTTCATGTCTTTTATTATATATCTGCCCAGGCAGGGATGTTTTTTGTTGCAGCGGATATCATAATGATTCCCCTGTCTGTTGCAATGGGGATTAAAATGATCGCCAGATCGCCGGTGACGCTTCGAAAGTCACTGACCAAAGAGGACGGTGTCACTTCCCAGGATTTATATTTACAGGCACTGATCGGAAAACCCGGGAAAACCCTGACCGATCTGCGCCCTGCGGGGAAAGCTGTGATTGACGGCGTGCGTCTTGATGTGGTTTCAGCGGGCGATTATATTGGAAAAGATAATTCGATTATGGTATCGGCTGTCAGCGGTAATCGGATTGTGGTTAAGTCGGATGAGTAGAAGCTGAGGAGTGCAAACCCTTCGGCGTGAGCTCAGTCGAACGCTTTGCACTCCTCGCAACCTGCTGATAAAAAGGAGTAATCATGGAAGCTCTGCAGACATTGTCCCGGAACGGCGACCGGGCATATCAGAAAGCATACGGCCATATTTTTCCTGGTGAAAACAATGTTCCGAAACACGGCCTGGTCGTGTCGGAGGAGGAATACTGGGAAAAATATTACGATGATCCCGATTTTGTTTATGAATGGAATAACGGAAGACTGGAGGCAAGACCCATGTCGGATGTGAAAGGAAGCAAGGCACACAGGTGGTTCTGCAATATCCTGGACTGCTATCTCACAACTTATCCCGTAGCCACGGCAGTTAGTCTCGAAATCGGTTTCCGCCTGGTCCTTCCCGCCAAAATCACTGACCGCATACCGGATCTGGCTGTTGTGCGCAACGACAATCCCACCCCGATAAACGACGATGACCGGAGTTATGACGGAACCTTTGATCTGTGTATCGAATCTCTTTCACATTCTTCGTCGGAACAGATAAAGAGGGACGTTAAAGACAAAAAAGCGGAATACGAAAGCGCGGGCGTAAAGGAATACTATATTCTTGATGCCAGGGGTACCGAGACAGCCTTTTACCGTCTCGGCAGACGCGGGATTTTCGAGCATATCAGACCGGCCGGGGAAGGCGTTATCGTATCCCGGGTACTCCCCGATTTTCAGTTCCGTATATCTGATCTTTATACCCGGCCCCCGCTGGAAGAACTGGCCCGGGACGGGGTTTATCAGGATTATGTCTTCCCCTCCTACAAAGAGGTGATACAACGGGCAGAGCAGGCAGAACTGCGGGCAGAGCAGGCAGAACGGCAGGCAGAACGGGAAGCCGAATTGCGTAAACAGGAAGCAGCACGGGCAGAGCAGGCAGAACGGCAGGCAGAACGGGAAGCCGAATTGCGTAAACAGGAAGCAGCACGGGCAGAACGGGAAAGACTGCGGGCGGAACAGGAAGCAGCACGGGCAGAAAGACTGGCGGAAAAGCTTCGTGCGATGGGAATTGATCCGAACGTGGTCGGGGAGTCGTGACCCGGATTTGTTTCGGGCATCAATGCCAGAAATGTAGGGTGGGTGGAGCGAAGCGTAACCCACCGTTTGCTGTTATTTATCAGTTATCCGGCTATAACACTACGAGTAATCGGTGGGCAAACCTGCCCTACTTGAATATATCCAGATATTCTTAATAATTTAATAAAACAGAAAGGCGGTTTTTATGGAATTCAGCACAATTTTGATTGTCATCGCGTCCATTATCCTCATTATCATTTTTTTCTTTATTTATTCTTCCCTGTCTCTCTGGTTCCAGTCCTTGGTATCCGGCGCACAGGTGGGGTTATTCTCCATTGTATTTATGCGGTTTCGGAAGGTGCCTCCGAAACTCATTGTAGAGTCGAAAATTATGGCAGTTAAAGCAGGGATACCTATTGATACTGACGAACTTGAATCTCATTTCCTGGCAGGCGGCGAGGTCAATCGGGTCATCAAAGCATTGATTGCTGCGGATAAGGCGAATATCCCGCTGAAATTTAACCGGGCTGCGGCCATTGACCTCGCGGGCCGGAACGTGCTTGAAGCGGTTCAGATGAGCGTTAACCCCAGGGTTATCGAAACCCCTATGATTGCAGCCATGGCAAAAGACGGCATCCAGTTGAAGGCCACATCCCGCGTCACTGTGCGGGCAAATATTGACCGACTGGTCGGCGGTGCGGGAGAAGAGACGATTCTGGCTCGTGTCGGAGAGGGGATCGTCACCACAATCGGCTCTGCAGATAACCATAAGGCTGTTCTGGAGAATCCGGATACCATATCCAAGCGGGTTTTGGAAAAGGGGCTTGACGCGGGTACGGCTTTTGAAATTCTCTCCATTGATATAGCTGATGTGGATGTGGGTAAAAACATCGGTGCTGAACTTGAAACAGATCGGGCAGAAGCAGACAAAAAGATAGCCCAGGCAAAAGCAGAAGAACGGCGCGCTATGGCTTATGCAGTCGAGCAGGAAATGAAGGCAAGAGTTCAGGAGATGCGCGCAAAGGTTGTGGAGGCAGAATCAAAAGTCCCGCTTGCCATAGCCGGTGCTTTTCAGAAAGGTCAGTTGGGTATCATGGACTATTACCGTTTTAAAAATATAGAAGCTGATACGGAGATGCGCGGCTCTATCGCATTGTCAGGGAAGCCGGCGACTCCGGCCGAAGGTGATGCGTGAAACGTGAAACGTGAAACGTGAAACGTGAAACGTGAAACGTGAAACGTGATGCGAGTTACACTTTTTCCGGCTGTAGAACAATTTTGTAAATTGTTTAAAACGATTTGCAAAATCGTTCTACAATAAAGTGAAAAATGAAGGATGCCTGATTCACGTATCACGTATCACGTATCACTTAAAGGTTGCCCGAAAATTTGTTTCTAAGCTGTAAATCATTGTCTGGCAAAGGTTCGGGAATCCTCGTTTATATAAGAACCGATATTAATTGCTTTTTTTGAATAATAAAATTTAATATGCTGTAAATATTAATATTTATTCTGAATAAATATTGAAATATGATGATCCTTTGTTCGGAAATATGAAAATACGGCAAT
>JAUCGG010000019.1 GCA_030378015.1 Desulfococcaceae bacterium HSG8 | reverse complement strand
ATGAGCAGGCTCTGGCTATCTCACGCGAGATCGGACACCGGCAGGGCGAGGGTTCTGATCTGGGCAACCTGGGAAACGCCTACAGCTCCCTGGGCCAGGTGGAAAAAGCCATAGAATACTATGAGCAGGCTCTGGCTATCTCACGCGAGATCGGACACCGGCAGGGCGAGGGGAATCATCTGGGCAACCTGGGACTCGCCTACAGCTCCCTGGGCCAGGTGGAAAAAGCCATAGAATACTATGAGCAGGCTCTGGCTATCTCACGCGAGATCGGACACCGGCAGGGCGAGGGTTCTGATCTGGGCAACCTGGGAAACGCCTACAGCGACCTGGGCCAGGTGGAAAAAGCCATAGAATACTATGAGCAGGCTCTGGCTATCTCACGCGAGATCGGACATCGGCAGGGCGAGGGGAATCGTCTGGGCAACCTGGGACTCGCCTACAGCTCCCTGGGCCAGGTGGAAAAAGCCCGGAAGTGCCTTCAGGAATCTCTTGCTATTTTTGAAGAGATTAAGTCACCCTACGCCGAGTTAGCAAGGAAAAAGCTAGCCGAACTTGAAGATGAATAGCCAGTTCAGTTCGACAAGCTCACTGACCGAGTTCTCGGCAGGCTCACTGACCGAGTTCGGCAGGCTCACTGACCGAGCAGAAAAAACTACACAAAAAAACCTTGGGGATTTCCCCAAAAAATAAAATACCCGAAAATGTAGGGTGGGTGGAGCGAAGCGTAACCCACCATCGCATCATTCGCCAACAAAGATGGTGGGTTACGCTAGCGCTCCACCCACCCTACATTTTCGGAATCGGGTATTTTATTTATTTGAAGTTCCCTTATCCGAAAGAGGAAATGAGCTTATGGCAACAGTGGCAGAAAAACAGTCAGGAAAATTTCAGCCGGAATCAGTCGGTACAGCAGAAGCATTTTATGTTATATTCCGTTCATTACCGGAAAAAGACAGGATGGCAGTCGCACGGTATATCCTTGAAGATGATGATATCCGGCATTGTTACGAACTGTCTGAGATTCCCAATGAAGCGACTTTGAAGGCTTTTGCAGAAAACAAATCCGCCATGCCTTTGTTTCACTCGGTTGAAGAATTGCGAAAGGATCTGCTGGTTTGAAATTTGCTATCAGGAGAACAGCCCGGCTGAAACGAGC
Organism: Desulfococcaceae bacterium HSG8; assembly: GCA_030378015.1. GTDB lineage: Bacteria > Desulfobacterota > Desulfobacteria > Desulfobacterales > 4be13 > JAUCGG01. The sequence continues at coordinate 44,457 of JAUCGG010000019.1, read as the reverse complement.
TTTGAAAAATGGATAGATAGCAAGCTTATTCTTGCTGGCCGCTAATATAGCGATGTGCGATATGTTTCAATTGAATCAGTTAGTTAACCTTGGAGGAGAAGGGCCGGCCCATCTTTCAGGATACTGTAACAGACAGGGATATGTTGTCAAATCTTTTTTACGCCGGAGCCTTAATCTGAAAATAAAGATATATAATATGAAATAGTTACTTATCACTTAGAACCAGAACATTATTATCCGTAGGTTAGGGAGGCACGAACCCAAAAAAAAAACGGGCATTGTAATTTGGGACAAAATATGTTGGGGTTCGTACCTCACCCCAACCTACGGGCTGCGAGCCTTACATTATTTGCGATGTACAAAGCAAGCTTTGCACTCCGTATTTTAATCAATGAATTTGGCAGGAAAGCCGATGCTTTTAGCCAGTTCACTGTCCCGGAGAATCTTCAGTGTCGAAGAGCCGTGGGTCAGGAGTCTGCCTGCTTCATTCCTGATTTCCGCATCCGCGTAGCAGAGGCTTTTCCCGACCCTGATCCGACGCCCCTTTGCAATGAGCTTTCCCGAAGATTCGGACGCGAGGTAATTGAGCTTCAGATCCACAGAAGTGAGCCAGGCATACGGGTCTTCGATTTCATAATAGACGGCCCAGAATGTGGCGATATCAATTAACGAGGCAAACAGGCCCCCGTGGACAATTCCCCGCAACTGCGTGTGCTTCTGTTCTATTTCAACCTCTGTGACCGAATATCCGATCCCGATATCAGCCATCTTTATGGAAAGAAATGAAGGGTATGGGGATTTGTTGATAATGCTGCAAAGTTTTTCAATGTGGTCAGGGTTCGGTTTTTTCATATAATCACCAAAATGGGGAAATCACAAATTGCGTCCCAAACGGAGTTTGGGAACGAGAACTGCTTAGGGATTTTCCAAAAAATAAAATACCCGAAAATGTAGGGTGGGTGGAGCGAAGCGTAACCCACCATCGCATCATTCGCCAACAAAGATGGTGGGTTACGCTAGCGCTCCACCCACCCTACATCTTCGGGAATCGGGTATTTGGAGTTCCCTTACCTAACACAAATCACAATAACTAAATTCCAAATAAATCACAATAACTAAAATCCAAAATCCAAAACCTTATTGAGATTTTGGATATTGAGATTTGGATATATGAAGTGTCATCCGGCGTGTCTCCTCTCGCAAAATATTTTTCCGGGCCCCTCTTTAAAAAAGGGGGGAATTTACAAGTTGATGTACTAATATGGGATTTCCCCAAAAATAAAATACCCGAAAATGTAGGGTGGGTGGAGCGAAGCGTAACCCACCATCGCAATAAAGATGGTGGGTTACGCTAGCGCTCCACCCACCCTACATTTTCCGGAATCGGGTATTTTATTTATTTGGAGTTCCCTATTGACCGGAGGTCGGCTAACATGCACTTTCAGTTCAATAGGATTTTTCAGCCTATGTTCTGTTTTTAAACCGACGGTTACCTGTCTTTTTGCATATTCTGATAACGGCCTGACTTAAATATGATTTTTATTTAATTGAACCCGTGCCGAAAAACGTGAATGTAAAATTTTTGTAAAACCTTAAAATTACTTTGATGGTTTTTTGCAACTGTATTAGGAATATAGCATTGCCAGTTTGCAATTTCAAGCAATTAAGCGAGGTTCAGAGTCTGATTTGTGAGTGATTTATAATAAAAACAAATCATTAAACGCTTACAAAACAAGCTTTGAACTCCGCAGGGCATAAATTGTGAACTGCGAAATTGAGAAACAAGATACGGAGCTATAGCCTGAACAAGAAAAACACAAAGGAAACAACTATGAAAGATCAGCCAGCATTTATCCTTAACACCCGACAAACAGAAGATTCAACCTGCCCTGGCTTTCAGAAACGAATTCGCTCCCTAACCGCCGACTGTATGGGCATTTTCCGGGGCTGTTTCCTGCTCATCCTGTATGCCCTGAACACAGCTTTATGGTGTCCCCTCCTGATTTTCTTCGGAATTCTGAAGCTGATCATCCCAATTAACGTATGGCGGAATTTCATCAGCAAAATAATAACAAAACTCGCCTTTAACTGGGTAGCTGTTAATAATTTCACTATGGCCAGGCTTACCCCCGTGTGTCTGGATATCGAGGGTCTTGAAAACCTGGATACAGATGACTGGTATCTTGTCCTGTCCAACCATCAGACATGGGTTGATATTCTTGTCTTGCAACGGATATTTTACAAACAAATTCCCTTTTTAAAATTTTTTATAAAAAAAGAACTGATATGGGTTCCTTTGCTTGGAATTACATGGTGGGCATTGGATTTTCCCTTTATGAAACGCTATTCCAAATCCTTTCTTGCCAAAAATCCGCATTTACTGGGGAAAGATATGGAAATTACGCGAAAAGCCTGTGAAAAATTCAAGACAATGCCTGTGTCTGTCATGAATTTTGTGGAAGGAACCCGTTTTACAGAATCAAAACATCTTAATCAGAAATCTCCTTATAAAAATCTTTTAAAGCCGAAAGCAGGCGGTGTAGCCCAGGTTGTTTCCGCTATGGGAGAATACATAAATCATGTTTTAAGCGTGACTATTGTTTATCCTGAAGGAAAAAATATAAGCTTCTGGTCACTTTTATGCGGAAAAATCCGAAAAATAAGGATTGACATAAAATCAGTTCCCGTAAGCAATGAAATGATGGGAGACTACGCCAATGACAGGGAGTTTCGCAAACAGTTCCAGAAATGGCTTAATGACATATGGGCAGACAAGGACAGGATTATTGATGAGTTAAAACAATAAAGTTGCCAGTTGTCCGTGGTCAGTGACGGGTGCAATTAAAAGTGTCAGGTGAGCCGGGTGAGCCGTCCTCGTTCCCAAACTCCGTTTGGGAACGCAATTGCATGCAAAACTCCGTTTTGCATGGCAGACAGAGTTTGCCGGAGTTTGGGAACAAGGGCTGCCTAACACTTTTAATTACACCCACCGACAACTGACCACTGACAATATCTCTTGACAACACGAAAATAAAAGGTTAACAGACGCCTCAAAAATAATTTTTGAGAGTTATTATTAAGGTTATGTCAGGCAGAAGCCATCCCGACCTTGGACGGGGTGGCTTTTTTTATTTTTACGGAAGGGCGTATTTATAAGTTGGGGGGAGTCGCTTTTATTGTCCCTCCGGGACTGAAAATTATTCCCCCAACTTGTAAATGCGCCCTTTACGGGAAGGAGTTTGAAAATCTTTTTTCGTAGTGAAAAAAGGATATTACGCTCCTGATCCGACAAATAAAGGAGGAATTTTATGGCTGTTAAGATCGCTGTTAAGATCGCTGTTCTGATCGCTTATTTTATTACAGTACTGGCAATCGGCCTGATTGCCCGGACACGGTGGAAATCATCGCCGGAAACTTATTTCCTGGCAGATCGGAAGCTCGGAACCCTCGTTCTGATCGGCACAATGGTTGCCACCAATTTTTCTTCGTTTACAGTTTTCGGAACATCCGGAGCAGGGTACCGGGACGGATATGCATTTTTTCCCATAATGGGATTCGGAACGGGTTTTATGGCACTGACATTCTGGATACTGGGCAGGAAGATATGGAAAGCGGGCAGGGAGAAGAACCTGGTAACGCCCCCGGAACTGATCAGAGATTTATATAAAAGCAATACGCTGTCATTTCTTTTTGCCTTGGTCATGATTATTTTTACAATACCGTACCTGGCCTTGCAGCCCATGGCCGCAGGATATGTGCTGGAAGAACTGGTTGAACTTCCTTATTTCTACGGATGTATCCTGGTAACGGGCATTATCATGCTTTATACCCTTCGCGGCGGGATGCGTGCTGTGGCATGGACGGATCTTTTCCAGGGCGTGGTGATGTTTATCCTGCTGGTCGTATCGTTGTTCCTCGTAGCCAGCTATCATGGGGGATTTGTTGAGGCCAACCAGAAAGTCATGGCATCCTGGCCCGAACTTTTTTCACGTCCCGGGGGGACAGGGAAATACACACTCGGTATCTGGTTCAGTTATATATTACTATGGTTCCTTTGTGACCCCATGTTTCCCCAACTGTTCCAGCGTTTTTTCACAGCAAAAAGTGATCGTAACATTTCCCGTACCATGCTTTTTTACCCGCTGATCTGCACGGTTGTATTTTTCATGCCGATTGCTGTGGGGGTACTGGGAAGATTATCATTTCCTGACTTAGCAGGTAAGGACGCTGACCGCATTCTTCCTATGGTTCTGACCATGATAGCAGGGGATGATATTTCAGGAAATGCTATGGTAGCACTGGTTATGGCCGCCGGACTGGCCGCGCTGATGTCAACAATGGATTCCCAGCTCCTGACGTTAAGCTCTGTTTTCACCCATGATGTTGCCCCGCTGGTACAGAAAACGAAAAAAAGTGACAGTCTGACTGGCCGCATTTTTGTGATTTTCCTGGGCATTGCAGGCCTTGCCCTTGCCTATAAACCGCCTGACACCATTCTCCAGATTGCCACACAGACCTTTACGGGGCTGGCGGTGCTTTTCCCGACAGTTTTTTTCGGGCTTTATTTTAAAAGGGTATTTGCACTCTCAGCCATACTCTCGATTCTTTTCGGTGAAGCTGCTTTACTCCTGTTTTATTTCAAATTGATTCCCTCGGGCATTTTCTTACCTGTGATATGGGTCATGATCGTCACCTTTTCCGTTTATCTTCTGACGCATATGGTTTTATTATTGAAAGAAAAAGCATTTCAGATGGCTTTACCGGACTGCTTTTACAGCCCTTATTTTTATATCCTGACCGGCATATTTTTCCTGGCTATGGATTTCTGGGCATGGGGCAAGTCCCAGCCTGTATTCATGGGAATTCCGCTCTGGATAGGATATTTTATTGCCTTATCCGCAATACAGACCGTTGTGATGCTGCTATGGGTGAGGAATGAAAAATAAATCATAAATTCCGGCATCCTTCATTTGTCACTTTACACTTTACTGTAGAACAATTTTTCAAATTGTTCTGTAGCCAGCAGATCGAAAAGTTTCCGGTAAATCCCTTTAACAGTGGATTCCGGGTTAAAATTAAAAAACATCCGTTTTTTAATTTTCCCCGGAATGACGATTTAACATACTGTCATTCCGTGGAAAATCGGAAAACGGATGTTTTCCGATTTTAACCCGGAATCCACTGTCTGCAAAAGCTTTCGATATACTGACAGCAGGAAAAAGTGTAAACTACTACACCGATTCGTAAATTCCTCCCCCCTTTTTTAAAGGGGGGCCGGGGGGGATTTCTGCCGTAACACCTTTTTTTAGCAACGTAAAATCCCCCCGGCCCCCTTTAAAAAAGGGGGGGACGAACTTCATGAAAGATGCCCAAATTCCAAATCAAAACTTCCAAACAAATCGTAAAATCACAAATAAATTCCGAATTGTGATTGGAATTTGTGCCTTGATCTTCGTTTCGGCCATTTATCTGAACCACGATTTTCAGGATTAAAAGATATACAGGATATACAGTATATTATCCTGTATATCCTCTAATCCTGAAAATCCGAGTTCAGACAATATGGCCGGAATTTGGGAATTTGTGATTTGTAATCTTTTCCCCTCTCTGAGTAGAGTTTATCTCCCCTTGAATACTCTTTCCAACCCATTGACGCTTTTACGCGGCTGCTGTATTTTTTATCTGCTTTCAACAGTCAGAAAATAAATAACAAAGGTGTTCCTTCGGGACTGTAAAAGATGGGACACCCGGAAGGAGTAAATAATTATGATCTGTCCGATATGCGAAAAGGAAATTTACAGGGCCAAGGGGCCGTTAGCCATCGAAGATGAACAGATATTCGTGTGCGAAATCTGCTGGAAAAAGGCGGAAGATGAACCTTTCTTTGATAGAATGGATTGGATTTACAGTAACAGGGAAATGGCTGGCGCTATCTGGACGACAATCTGATCCGGTGTAAACTTGGGGAGCAGTCCCGGAGGGACGACTGAAAATAGCCCGGCAATTTATTGCCGGATGTCCCCGTTTTTCAGTCCCGTAGGGACGATTGAAAAGCTTTCAGTCGTCCCTACGGGACCTGATAATCCGGGGGAGAATTTACGAATCGGTGTAGTAGTACATCAACTTGTAAGTTTCTCCCCCCTTTTTTAAAGGGGGGCCGGGGGGGATTTCTCCCGCAACCCCCTTTTTTGTAACATAAAATCCCCCCGGCCCCCTTTAAAAAGGGGGGGACGAACTTAAAAAGTGGTGTAGAACGATTTTTCAAATCGTTCCGAACGACTTGAAAAGTTGTTCGGCAGTCGGGTGCAATTAAAAGTGTTAGGTGAGCCATCCTCGTTCCCAAACTCCGTTTGGGAACGCAATTGCAGGCAAAACTCCGTTTTGCATGGCAGACAGAGTTTCCAAACGGAGTCTGGGAACAAGGACACATACTGAACCTGACACTTTTAATTACACCCCTGCAGTCAGAAAAAGTGTAAACTACTTTTCAGCATCTATCTCGTGAGTCGTAAGTTCTCATAAATAGCTGAAATAACTCACCGAGAAACTCCCCCCTTTTTTAAAGGGGGGCCGGGGGGGATTTCCCCCGACCTGCTGAAATCCCCCTGAATCCCCCTTTAAAAAAGGGGGACTCAGAACAGCGGCTTCAGAGAACTTATGACTGTCGAGCATCTATGAATGATGCCCAAAAGTCTTTGATCTGCTTATTTTACGCAGCCATCAGTTCACAGGCAGTTTTATCGGCAAGTTCCATAACATCTTCGAGACGTTTCACTTCTCCCGGGGCATTGACGCCACATGCCAGGATTGTGCGGATATCCTTGAAACCGTATAGTTCAAAGAATTTTTCGATCTTCTGATATACATCCTTGTGAATGTTCTCATCTTCCGCGCCCTGAGTCTGGATGAAAACCATTTTTTTGCCCGGCTCAAGACGGGTCGGAACCGGGTTCGTCATATAATCGGGTTTGACAAATGCCCATGTCCGATCAATGAAAGTCTTCAAAGGTCCCGGGATGTAGGAATAATATACCGGGGTGGCGATAACCAGGATATCCGTTTCCCTCACAGCTTCTATGACTTCTGTCATATCGTCATCAAGAAGGCATTTTCCCGTTTTTCCTTTGCATGTCATGCATCCCTGGCAGCCGCGATAATCAAGTTTGTTCAATTCGAATTTTTTTACATTAGCGCCCGACTCTGTGGCGGATTCGATAAACCGGTTGGCTATTGTAGCACTGTTCCCTTTAGGACGCGGACTTCCATACACACAGACGATATTCATTTTTTCCTCCTTCTCATTTAAAGTTACGTCACCAAACACTAAACACTTTCAAATACATAAATCCTGATTGAGACATTCCATGAACTCCCTACCCTGGCGTTCATAGAAAAGCGGGTCTTTTTCAAGCAGTCCGATAAATTCATAGGCAAGCCCGATTTCCACTTCCCTGTGTTTTATATCAGCATTAAGTGAAATTATGGTCGGAAGCATTCCGCATGATTTTATCTCCCCGATCCTCTTTTCGGATATCCTTATATTTTCACGGAGGTTCTCTATCCTGATTTTCAAGAGGGATATTATTTCATCAGCAGGCATTCCAAAAGCGAAATTAATCGCAATATTAACCGGATTTTCCCCGGTATCTGTGGAAAGAACCGCTTTCGTAAATTCTTCTTCCAGCCGGGTTTTACCCTTTTCTGTAATCGTATAAACTTTCCGTTCGGGCATATTACCCACCTGCATGGTAGATACCTCCACGCTTCCTTCGTTTTTCAATCTGGATAACGCGCTGTAAACAGATGCCGGGGAAATTTTCGCCATATTCTCAAGATCCATAGCCTTTACGATTCGATTCAGGCCGTATGCATGAAGGGGACCGTTTGATATCAGCGCAAGAGAGACAAGTTCGTTTTTCGCCATTGTTCAGACTCCGTTATTATATAAGAGACTATTTTCTGTTTTATTATTATCTCAGAAACTATTCTATGTCAGAATAGTATAATCAATAATCCTCTGATGTCAACATAAAAAATGATCTTCTCTGAGCAGGAAAAACTATAATCCGGAAAAGTTTCCGAAACCTGCGAACAGTGGATTCCGGGTTAAAATTAAAAAACATCCGTTTTTTAATTTTCCCCGGAATGACAGCTTTAACATATTGTCATTCCGGGGAAAATCGGAAAACGGATGTTTTCCGATTTTAACCCGGAATCCACTGTCTGCAAAAGTTTTCGATATACTGACAGCAGGAAAAAGTGTAAACTACTTCATCTTTTATGAAAGATGCCAAAGTCCCGATAAAAAATCCCGACCTTTACGAAAGGGGAGTCGTGCGGGTTTCGTTGTGACCGTCAGGTCATGGCAGTTCCCCGGAATGACAGCTTTAATATATTGTCATTCCGGGGAAAATCGGAAAACGGATGTAACCCGGAATCCACTGTTTGCAGAAGTTTTCGATCTACTGAAATTGTGAAGTGTAAACTGGTAAATTAAAGATGCCTGAATTGCAATTAAAACAAAATAATAAACAATCATAATGACTGAAATTTATTTGAGATTTGAATATTGAGATTTGGAATTCGGTGCTTGCAATTTGTTTTTTCCGGTTTTCCGGTCAGGAATTTTATGAAGGATATCTAAAAAAGACTTGAAAATTTGAATATATTTGTTTATAATTTCTATTATATAAAATTTCTGACGTCATTCACCAAAAAAAACTGACTTGCCGAGGGCAGACCGAATGAATAATATACAGCTTTCCAATCTTATAAATACGGATTTGCCGGATGCTGTGTCTGATGAGGTTCAGGTGATTCTCAATCTGATCTCTCCCCAGTTCAACACCATACCGATCAGTTCCGCGTTCGCCACAATTGTGGAGATTTACAAAGGAAATTACCCGGGGTATAAAGCCTGCAATACCGAATATCATGATCTCCGCCATACCATGAATGTAGTCCTTGCAATGGCCAGACTGCTCCACGGGGCCATGCTTGACCATGAAAATTTCATTGACAGAGATATCACCATAAGCCTGATAGCTGCGATTTTCCATGATGTAGGATATATTCAGGAAGAGTGGGACCATGAAGGCAGCGGCGGAAAATACACATTTACCTCTGTCCGCAGAAGCGCTGATTTCCTGAGACGCTACGGAGTAAAACACGGGCTTTCTGATAAAGAAATCGCCAGGGGCCGTTCCATGATTTTCTGCACAAAGATCGCTTCAAATATTTATGAAGACATGCCCCCTGATGATGATGCCGAATTTCTTGGCAGAATGCTGTGCGTTGCAGATATGCTGGCCCAGATGTCTGATCGTACTTATTTGGAAAAACTTCTGTTTCTCTATCATGAAGTCAGGGAGTGCAATCTGGCTAATAATTTCGACAGCGAGATAGATATTCTTCAAAAAACATCTGATTTTTATGAGTTTATCAGCAGATACATTGAAGTGATTCTTGAGCCGCACGATCATTTTATGAGATTGCACTTTGCTTCCCGATGGAATATTCAGAAAAATTTATACAGCGAAGCTATCGAAAAACAAAGAGAATATCTGAATCGTATTCTGAATATCCCCGGAACCGACCCTCGTGATTACCTCAAACGGGACGGGATTGTCAGAAAAGTCCGGGATAAATACGAAAAGTAGAAATAGTCGGATCGAAAACTTTTCGTTTAGGTGATTTCCAATAAAAAACATACCGGATCAAAGTTTGTAGTACACCACTTTTTAAGTTCGTACCCCTCGCTCGGCTCGGATTGATAAATCCGAGCCGCCGGATTTACCAATCCGGCGGGAGCAGAAAGGGGGTACGAACTTAAAAAGTGATGTAGTAGTACATTAACTTGTAAGTTCCTCCCCCCTTTTTTAAAGGGGGGCCGGGGGGGATTTCTGCCGCAACACCCTTTTTTTGTAACATAAAATCCCCCAGGCCCCCTTTAAAAAAGGGGGGGACGAACTTAAAAAGTGGTGTAGCAGTTCCGCCTTCAGGCGGCATAACACCGCCTGAAGGCGGAACTACAAACCGCACTTGGTATATTCTTTTCCGGAAATCACCTTAAGCCTGCAAACAGTGGATTTCGAGTTATGCCAAACTGTAAGTTTGGCACTCCGTTATTACGGACTTTCATAAAAATTAGGAAAACGGATGTTTTCCGATTTTAACCCGGAATCCACTGTTTGCGAGAGTTTTCGATCTACTGATATAGTCAGTTGTCAGTGGCCAGTTGCAACTGACAAATTACAGGAGGTCTTTATGAAAAAACATTGCGGATTGATCATTATTGACATGCAGAATGATTTTGTGCTTCCCAACTCCCCATTCTGTGTAGCAGGAGCGTATAATACTATCCCTGAGATATCTGAGATTCTTAAAGTATTTCGGGAGATGCAGTGGCCTGTATTTCATGTGGTTCGTGAGCACAGGGCAGACGGCAGTGATGTTGAAATTACCCGGGTAAAGAAATTTCTTGAGAAAAAATACTGTATCCCGGGCACAAAAGGCTGTGAAATTATTGATGCCCTGAAGCCGGTTCCCGGGGAATACCGCATAGTCAAAACCCGGTTCAGCGCGTTCATGAAAACCGAACTTGATTTCATACTCAGACGGTCTGACATCAGTCATATTGTCATCTGCGGAACCCAGTACCCGGTCTGCATCCGGACAACGATTTTTGACGGGGTATCATACGGTTATCATGTCACCCTGATCACAGATGCGACATCTGCGGAAACTCCTGAAATTGCTGAAACAAATATCCGGGATATTAAAAATATCGGTGTTGAATGTCTGACTGTGGCTGAATTTTCCGAAGTTTTTGGTGTTTAGTCGCTACCAAACACTGAACATTAAACACCAAACACTTTTGATCTTTTGATTTTCCGATGTTGACAAAAGTCAGAACAGATTGTTATATATCTGAAACTTTAACCGAATACCTCAAGAACGGAGCAAAAAATGAAAAAGATAATAAAACTGCTGATCTTTGTACTGGTAATCACACTGAATGTTTCCTTCGCACAGGAGCGATATCACTATGAAATTGATGAGGGCGGAAACCTGACCGATGACACATCTCAGGAGGATGAATATGGGCGGCCTGTTCAGACTTATGGTTACGGGAATAACGATTATGTTTACACTTATCCGCTTTCTTTTGAAGTGAATGCCAACCGTTCGGATCTGGAGGCCGTATTCGGACATACATGGGAAGAAGACACTGACAGCTTTTTAACCTCAGCCGGGTTTAGCGCCCTTTACAGTGAGGATAACTATAAAATCGGCTCTGCCAGCTTTGCTCTCGGAAACAGGGGGCTGATTGAGCGTATGAAATTTGAAATGGGATTCAGGGGGGTACTGGGAACTGTAGAAAAAGATAGAAAGAGCGGTGATGTGGGAGCCGTGGGATTTCTTATTTCAGTTGCATATGATTTTCCTGAAATTGATTTTTTAGGTTACGGCATACCCATTGACCTGGAATTTTCGGGAAACATGACCGCTGCCCCGTCCCAGCTTTGCACCGGGGATCTGGATGAATACCTGGAAATGAAAACAACTATGGGATTATATCTCCTCGGAGAAAAAAAAGGAATGATATTTATTGGTTATAGGAATGTAGAGGCGCGATTCGAAGAGGATGACGACAAGTGGAAAAAATCAGAAGGGGATCTGTTTATGGGGTACAGATTTGTATTTTAGCCGGATGGAAAAAGTTCGTAGTACACCACTTTTTAAATCCGTCCCCCCCCCTTTTCTAAAGGGGGCCGGGGGGATTTTTCATTGACAGAAAAGTGAGTTATGCCAGAAATCCCCCCGGCCCCCCTTTAAAAAAGGGGGGGAGGAACTTAAAAAGTGCTGTAGTAGTTCCGCCTTCAGGCGGTCTGCTCTTTCACCCCGACTTTTTTACATAACCGCCTGAAGGCGGAACTACGAACGCAGGTTGCAAAAAACAGCTTCGCTTAATTTTTGCACTCCTTTCCCCATAAAAGGAATATTTTATGCCAGAAATAACCGAATTCCGAACTACCGTTGTGAGAATCTTGTCAATCGCTGCCTTTTTTACAGCAATGCTTGCAGGCTGCATACGATCACCTTATCTGGATGACTACCATATACAGGAGCTTGAAAATGTTGAAAAAGAAATGACCGCGGGTCATACAGCGGAGGTGGAGTTTGACCGGAAAGTTTTAGAGGCAGTTAAGCAGATGGCGTCAACATTGAAGCCGGAATACAGATATCACAGATTAAAGAAGCATAAGGTCGGTTTCCTGGAAATTTCCGATATTGACCGGCAGACAGTCTCCGTGCTGCATAAATATGTAACCGAAAAAACCCTGACATTCTCCTTCCTGCAACCTGTGATCGCAGATAATTTTGACATTGTCGAAAGATTTCTCCTCCGGGATATCCTGAGGGAACTGCATATTGAGCGTTTTGCTTACTCCCGGATAACAGACCAGAAACTTGCCCGAAAGCTGGGGCAGATATATGACATTGATATCATCGAAACCGGTGTGGTAACTGAATCCATTGACTTTATAGACCTGAATTTGCGGATGATAGAAACCCAGAGAGGCCGTATTATCGCAGTCGGGTCAGTTAAAATCGAAAAGACCCGGCTGATGAGGAAATGGTTTGAAAAGATGATTGAAACCGGCGAGGAAAAACCTCAGAAACTTCCTCGGAGGTATTTTTATGAAGATTACTGAAGCTGAAGGATAAATCCCAAATCTCAAATCTCAAACAAATTCAGTTATTGTCAGCAGATCGAAAAGGGGCGCATTCCCAGAAAGTAGGAAATTCTCGTTCCCAGGCTCCGCCGGGTGTGTCCTTGTTCCCAGACTCCGTTTGGGAACACACCTGCCCGGCAGACTCTGTCTGCCATGCAAAACGGAGTTTTGCCTGCAATTGCGTTCCCGAACGGAGTTCGGGAACGAGGATGGCTCACCCGGCTCACCTGACACTTTTAATTGCACCCGGCTCCGCCTGGGAATGCATCATAAGAGGCTCCGCCTCGTGTTTCACCTTAAAACCGGCTGGTTAAGCGAAATATCTTGCAAGGCAGAGCGGAAGCCCGTGAACGAGTAACATATTGAACTTTATGATCTGTGCATTTAACCTACTTTTTGGAAATGCCATCGAAAAGTTCCGGCAAACCTCTGTGAAAAGTGGATTAAAATCGGAAAACATCCGTTTTTAAATTTTTATATGAAAGCAATAACGGAGTGCCAAACTTACAGTTTGGCATTGCGTAAGCGCATACAGCGCTTTCATCATTCGAAGTGACATCAGGTCATGGAAGCTCCCCGGAATCCACTGTTTGTAAAAGTTTTCGATCTGCTGATTGTGATTTGTGATTTATCTCTTCAAGCCCTTCTCTCAGAAGAAACCGCCTATCCGCCACCCTTCCGAGCTGCCGGACATCATGGCTTACCCATATAACAGCCGGTTCATTTTCAATCCGATAGTTTTCAAGCAGCTTTTCAACCCGGTCCGTATTTTCAGGATCAAGATTCGCAGTCGGCTCGTCAAGAAGAAGTGCCTTCGGGCGGTTGGAGAGCAGGCGCAATAAGGCCAGCCGCTGGCGTTCTCCGCTTGACAGTCTGTTTATACTCCAGGTTTCGACATCCGGGTCAAATCCGAGTGTTTCAAACCAGCTTCCATCCCATCCCTGTTCCGTCTTTTGCTGAAAATGTTCTCCGACAGTGTCATGCCACCATGCGCTTTCGGCAGGCAGCAGTCCCACTTTTTTTCTCCATTCAGGGCCGGAGAAGCTGACGGATTCGATATCATCCAGGAAAATTCTGCCGGAATAAGGTTCCATATCTGCAATTGCCCTGAGAAAAAGGGTTTTGCCCGATCCCGAAGGCCCCGTTATCCCGATGCACTCTGAACTGGCAATACTGAGGCTCACAGGGCCGATGTTGTGAAAGCTTAGGTTTTCTATTTTCAATCTGTCCAAAGGAAATTCCTATTTTAACGCAATGTCCAACTTATAATATAATGCCACGAAGGCACAAAGGCACGAAGTTTCACGAAGGCTCTTCGTGTGTCTTCGTGGCATTATCTGCTGTTATCTTCGGTTAAAAAAAGTTGCATACAGCGTTATTTTAATATGACTCATGTCATTTATACATATGATATCCTGATACTGAAAAGTCAATATATTTTTGTAAAATCCCCTCTTTACAAAAGGGAGAGAATTGATATAAAGTGAGTTCTTCATTTGCCAGTTTCAGTAGATGAGAAGTGTTCCCGAACGCTCGCTTGGGATTGACAAATCCCAAGCATTTCCGGCGGAATTGCCAATCCGTACGTAACGGGAGCACAGATACAGAGAATAAAAGGCAGTCAGCCTCCTTCATGCTTCATGTTCTCTGTGATTAAACTGCATAACTCAGATCCCGGAAAACAAACCATGCTGAACAGCGAACTGCAACAAAAACTTGTCGAAACACTCCATAAAGTCCCATCATCCGGAGACATGCAGGGGCGAACCGCGCTTCTGGCCGGTCTGCCCCATAATATTGTTAATTCCCTGGACCGAAGCGATAACGCTAATACGGATATTAATAATATCATCAGTAAACTCGACCTGTTAGGCTGTATGAAAGATACGGGGCAGAAACCACTGATTATTATGGCCGAAAATGCCCGTATTCAGGTTGAGGGAATGGAAATCGAAGCAGAGCTTACGGAAATCATCCGCTCGTTGGAAAAGCTTCCTGATAAAAAAGAAGCCCGCACCGGTTTCAAGACAAAACGATTCAATAAGCTGGGAGACATCCTGCCGTATCTGGTTGACCGGAAACGACAGATCAGCGCGATTAAGACAAAGCTGTCAGGGAATAAACCGCTGAACCGTCTCATCTGCCTGATTCACGGTGACGAAGGGCAATGTCATGACAAATTTCTTGAATGTTTGAAGCAGTATTACTGGACAAAATTTCAGCGACCCGATTCGGAACAGGCTGATCTCAAGCTGATTGATTTCGAGTGGCCCAGATATGCGGAAGATTTCAAGGAAGATATCGCAATCCAGCTTTGGGAGAAGCATGTACGGCAAACCCCGTATCATGACGATGCTAATAAAATATTTCAGGCCGTGAATGCATCACACAAAGGCCCGATCCTGATTTATACCTTTATATATACGGACGACTGGCAGCGGGACGGACAGGAGATTATCACCCGGTTCCTTCAGTTTTGCAAAGACTGGCCCAAAAGAGCAGGAGATTTGCTGATGTGCCTGATGATCACTTATATGAAGGACACCAAGACAGCACATTCCGAAGGATTCCGATTCCTGAAACGCCTCTTCAGGCGCGGGCCCGCGTCATATCAGCCATTCAATAAAAATATCAGGAAAACCCTGGCCTCGCAACATGCGGGAATCGCTATACCTGAGCTTCTGAGTGTTAAGAAATCGGATGTTTATGAATGGTCCCGTGAAGTAAAATCCTGCATCCGGCCAGATATATCTGTTGAAGAGGTAATCCCTGAGATTTATGAATCACCCGGGATTGAGAACGCTGACGGCAGGATTCCCATGTCGGTACTCGCGAGGCAGTTGAGAGAGAAGGTGATTATTCCGGAATGAAAATAATTACCCGAAGGGTTAGATATTCTAGCCCAGGGTCAGCGAAGCGCCACCCTGGGAACGTAACTTATGTTTTCCATTTCCCAGGGTGATTACCCCGGGCTATAATATGCAGCCCTTTCAGGGCATTCTACCCCGAAGGGGTTAGATAATATAGCCCAGAGTCAGCGAATCGCCACCCTGGGAACGGAACACAACAAACGAATTTACCCTGAAGGGGTTACATAATAGACATTATCGGAAATAAAAATCATATAAAAATGCCACGAAGGCACAAAGGCGCAAGGTTCTTTGTGTTTCTTCGTCTTTGTGGCATTATCTGTCTGTCAGGCATTTGCTTATTTCCGATAATGTCTAATAAAACAAAATTATGTATCCCTTTCAGGGAAAAATCTTTTTGTTGTGTTTTCCGTTTCCCAGGGTGGCGCTTCGCTGACCCTGGGCTAGATTATCTAACCCCTTCGGGGTAGAATGCCATAATACTAAACACCAAACACCAAAAAAAGAGAAAACCAAAATGAACTTCCCCTATTTCACCGGAAAACGAAAAAAGCCCGAAGCTGCCGACCTCCCGCGCCCCTGGCGAGAGGCCCAGATCCGCCCCGAAAACTATGATACAGAACAGGGCCTCGCAGATGCCGTCAATGTCGCACTGATACTGGGCCAGCCCCTCCTGCTCACAGGCGAGCCGGGAACCGGCAAAACCCAGTTGGCCTATCGCCTTGCATGGGAACTTGGTCTTGATCCGCCCCTGAAATTTGAAACTAAATCCGTCAGCACCGCGAGAGACCTTTTTTACTCCTATGACACGATGGGCCGGTTTCATGCGGCCCAGTGTGCGGAAACCGTCACCTGCGAGGCAAATTATATCACCTACAACGCCCTGGGTCTGGCTATACTCCTCGCAAACGAGCCGGATCGCTTCAAAGAACTGCTGCCGGAGGATTTCGAGCATACGGGGCCCCGCCGCTCAGTGGTTCTCGTTGATGAAATAGACAAGGCCCCGCGGGATTTCCCAAATGATATTCTGAATGAAATCGAGCAGATGTATTTCAGAGTGCATGGTTTCAGAAACATAAAAATCAGTGCGGAACCGGACATGTATCCCATTGTGGTGATTACGAGCAATTCGGAAAAACACCTGCCAAATGCGTTCCTGCGCCGCTGTATTTTTTATCATATCGAATTCCCGGCTCCCAAGCGGATGAAAAACATTGTGGAAAAACGCCTCCGGGACATCCCGGACAGTTCCGGCAAATCAGCCCCGCCTGACAAAGCATTTCTCCGGGACGCGGTGGAACTTTTTTATGAGCTGCGGAACCCGGAGCATGGTCTGCGAAAGCTGCCCTCTACTGCCGAGCTTATCGTCTGGATGGAAGCCATGCGGGATATATCTGATAAAGGGAATCCGATCATCCAGGATAAGCCTGTTGTGCTGAGTACCCTCGGCGCGCTGGTAAAATCCAAGGATGATCTCATAACTGCCAGAGGAATTGTTGAAGAATGGCATCCGATCCGATAAATTTTTCCGAGATATTTGCGGAACAACTGCCCGGTTTCTTAGATGAACTGCGCGTTGCCGGATATCATATCGGGACAGGAGAATATCTCTCCGCGTACACGCTTTTGCTCAACCTTGCGGAACAGGGAAAACTGCCCCGTGGCCCGCGCAGGCTGAAATCCTTCCTGAGTCCCATTGTATGCACATGCGCCAAGGAACAGCGAGATTTTTCCGTGCGGTTCGACGAGCGGGTTCGGCAGTTCGACGCGTCGAACAAAGGCAGGAAAGCATCCGAACAGGCTGAGATGCCTGACAAAATTCCATACAAGCCGGACAGCATCCGAGCGCGTTCACGGCTGTGGATTCCCATCTTCGGCATAATCACGGTGCTGCTCGGAGCCGGGGTTTTCTATGCTTTTCCTTTTCCGCAAACCCTTCGGATGCCGTCCCTCTTTTCTTTTCCCGGAGTATTTTTCCTGATGGGCGGAGCCGCGGGGCTTGGGCTTCTGGCTTGGCTGATCCGGGAGATTTGGTGGGGATATCTGGCAAGAACTTATCTGGTCGCGCGGTCAACATCCGATCCCTTTGATGTCCTGCCTTTCTGGGTAAAGGGGTCAGAAGGAAAGCTTTTTCAGTCCGTCACCCTGCTGAGAACCGCGCGGGAGCTTCGCAGGCATGTCCGCACCGAGCATGAGGAGCTTGATGCAGATGCCACAGCGGAGCGCACTGCGGAAATGGCCGGATGTTTTTCACCTGTGAACCGCTCTCCGCAGGTAATGCCGGAATACCTGATCCTGATTGACCGGGCCACGTTCCGGGATCACCAGGCCCTGTGGGCCGATGCCCTGGTGAATCGTCTGGTTGACAACGAGGTGTTCCTGGAACGCTATTATTTTGACGGTGATCCCCGCAGTTGTGTGCCGGAAAAAGGCGGGCCCGCGCTGGGCCTGTGGGAGCTGGCCAGGCGTCATCCGGATCACCGCGTGATCATTTTTTCCGACGGGGCCGGGCTGACTGATCCGCTCACGGGCGAACCCGCGCGCTGGATTGAGCAGTTTTACACCTGGAAAGAGCGGTCTTTGCTCACCCTGGAATCAGCGGGGGAGCTTCGCGAGCATCCCCTTGCAGACGCGGATTTCATGGTGATGCCGGCCGGGGAGCGCGGGCTGGATGCCCTGATCGAAGATATGAATGCGGAAACTTCTCGCGCACCTGGAGGATTCGGGAAGCCGCTCCCGGGTATCCTGCAAGGGGTGTCTATCCGCTGGCGGGAACGTCTTGAACCGGATGCGGAAGATATTGGCGAACTCACACGCGCGATCCGCGGCTTCTTAGATGAAAAAGGGTGGTACTGGCTGTGCGCGTGTGCGGTGTATCCGGAGGTGAACTGGCATCTGACCCTGGAACTGGGATGCAGTCTGAAAGGGGAGGATGGCCGGCTCCTGTTTGATCAGGAGCGGCTGGCAGGACTGGCGCGTTTGCCGTGGTTCCGTTACGGACGGATGCCGGACTGGTTTCGCAGGTATCTGATCCGCAGCCTGCCTGCACATCGGGAAAAGAAGGTTCGAAAGGTCTTGTTCCGGATGATTCTTACGGCCTCGGGCAGTGCGCCGGAGGGGTTCTTTCCTTTGGAATATGCCAGACGGCGAGGCTCTGTGACTGCGGGGATGGTGAGGCGGGTATTCGGGCTTTTTTCCAGGAGGCCGCGGAAAAGGGGGCCTCTCCAGGATCATATCTTTGTCACTTTTATGAGAAATCCGCTGGGGGTCAGGATTCCTAAGATGCTGAATCGGTTTTTTCGGCGGGGAACGGGTGAAAGTGGGGAGACACCGGCAGAGGAAGAGGTAAAAACAATACGTGAAAGGAGGCCCGGCAGACCTGAAAAGATCGTAAACAGCCTGGGGATGGAATTTGTGTATATTCCCTCGGGGACTTTTATGATGGGGAGTCCGGAGGATGAACCGGGACGGTATGCTGATGAAAAACTGCATAAAGTGACGCTGACTCGAGGATTTTACATGCAGAACACACCGGTGACACAAGGGCAGTGGAAAGCGGCGATGGGGAATAACCCGTCTTATTTTAAAAACTGCGGGGATGACTGCCCGGTTGAAGATGTCTCATGGGATGATGCACAGGAATTTATCAGGAATCTGAACCATAGGGAAGGTGGTGGTAAATACAGGCTGCCCACAGAGGCGGAATGGGAATATGCCTGCCGTGCGGGAAGTACGACCGCCTTATATACCGGCTCTATAGAAATAATCGGAAAAAATAATGCTCCTGCGCTTGATCCCATCGCATGGTACGGCGGTAAGAGCGGTGTTGAATATAAAAGGGGAACTGATAGTTCGAGATGGAAAGAAGAACAGTATGAGAGCAACCAGTCCGGGACGCATCCCGTGGGACAAAAGGAACCCAACATCTGGGGGTTATACGATATGCTCGGAAATGTGTTGGAGTGGTGTTCAGACTGGTATGATGATTATCCTTCTGGTGATATCACCGATCCTACTGGCCCCCAGACAGGCTCGGGCCGGGTTGTCCGCGGGGGCTCTTGGGACTACGGCGCCAGAGGGTGCCGGTCGGCGTACCGCAACCTTTACTCCTCCGGCCTTCACTTCAGGAACGGCGGACTCCGGATTGCTCTATTTCCAAGTCAGGGTCGGAAACCGGCTGAAGCTCCGCCCGAACCTCGGGAACGGCCCGCTACAGGGCCGATATACCGCCTCCGGAGTGAACCTCGTAAGCTTTCGGAGAAGGATGGCAAAGCGATGTTGGCAAAATATAATTTCTTTAACAAGTCCGGAGACTTCAGAAACGACTTTACTGATAACGGGGATGGCACTGTGACAGATCATATCACATGGCTGATGTGGCAGCGGTCAGGAGCAGATGATCTTATGACATTTGAAGAAGCATGGGCTTATGTTGACGATCTTAATAGTAAGCAGTTTGCCGGATACAGCGATTGGAGGCTGCCTACGCTTGAGGAACTGGCGTCTTTAATTGAAAACAAAGAGGCGGAAGGTTTCTGCATTGACCCGATATTTGATAAAAGACAACGGTGGTGCTGGAGTTCTGATAAGAGGTCATCGGGATCGGCATGGCTCGTCGATTTCAGCGACATCGACATCGGTTGGAGCGACTTGAATGACCCCAGTTATGTCCGAGGTGTTCGCTCTAGACAATATTGATTATTTGATCATTTCTTGCAGGGTACGCGACATTTTTTTGCTACACGGATTTTATAATAAGAAACGGGATTCATAAGAAATGGATAGAAAATTCGTACAGCTACACAGATTACATTTAATAAGGATTGATTTGCATTTACTCAGGATGATGCGGCCATCCTTATTAAATGCAAATCAATCATAGCTAAATGCAATCTGTGTAGTTGCAGGCAGTCCGATATTTCACGTTGCAATTCATCCCATAACTGATATAGTCAGATGATGAAAGGCAGAAAAATGAAAACCACCATCGAAAGACAACCCAGTCCAGAATTTATCAATGAACCGAATGAGACGAAACATGAAAAAACCCCTCGGACAAGCCTGACAGATTTTTTCAGAAATTCCCCGCTATACGGAGTTGATCTGGATTTGGAAAGGAGAACAGAAAGATGAATACACAACCGCTTGAATGTCATGATAATGAACAAATATTTCATTATTTGTCAGAGCCTTCGGATAAAGAGAGATTGAAAAAGGTGATTCAGCTTCTTGACGAATGGATGGCCGACGAGTCAGGGTATGATGAGGAAACATGGCCAGAGCTTAAAGCCTCTCTTGACCGTACACGGGGTAATATATCTGCCCGGAGGCTTTTTAATGAGTAAAATTATATTATTGGATGCGGGGCCATTAGGTATGATCACTCACCCCCGAAAGAATCCTGATATTAAAGCATGGATGGGAAATCTGGTCCGCTTCGGAGCAATCGTCCGAGTCCCGGAAATTGCCGATTATGAAGTTCGTCGCGAGTTGCTTCGGGCTGGCAAGACGAAAAGTATTCAGCGTCTTAACGCTCTCAGACTACTCATCGGCTACATCCCTATTACCACAGACGTCATGCTTAAAGCTGCTGAATTCTGGGCACAGGCTCGGAATCAGGGGCAGCCGACAGCGGATAATAAAGCACTTGATGCAGATGTTATTCTCGCAGCACAAGCATTTATTATTATGAGTGAAGGAGAAGAAGCAGTCATCGCAACCACGAATGTCAGTCATCTGAGTCGTTTTGTGCCAGCAAAAGTTTGGAACGAAATTCCGTAAAAAACAAAAATGTGAAGCGTGAAATGTGAAACGTGATAAAGTTCGGAGTCAGATTTTTCGGATATTATAATCTCCTACAAGAACAAAGCCTGAAGACCTGCGAAATTTCCGAAACCTCGCAGGGTTACCGGATTGAAGTTTCCCCGGTTGAGACAATCAGACAGCCGAAAAGGACAAAAACAATGCAACTTGAAGATTATTTTGATTTTCTTGCACCGAACGACATTCGGATAAAAAATCATCGCATCGGTATCGAGTCTGTTCTCTACGAATATATTCATCGTTCACAGACACCCGAAGAAATTACAATTCGTTTCCCGACACTGAGCCTGGAACAGATTTACGCTGTAATTCTGTATTACCTGCACAACAAAGAACAGATTCATGCCTACATGACCGAGTGGATTGAACACGGAGACAGAATGGCTGAGGAACAGGCACGGAATCCCACACCGGCAATGATCAGATTGCGTAAAATCAGAGCAGAACGTGAAGCAGTTGAAAACAAGTCAGTTCTGAATACCTGATTACAACTCGGTAATATTGAAAAAGGTGGAAGAAGCAGGCTGTTTTCTTCCTTTGAGCTTTCAGCCGGGAGATTTATCCCTCGAAATTGATCCCCCGCTACACAGATTACATTTAATAAGGATTGATTTTCATTTATTCTGGATGCAGCTATCCTTATTAAATGCAAATCAATCCTCACTAAATGCAATCTGTGTAGTTACAGCCCTCCGGTATTTCTCATTGCAATTCATCCCATAACTGATATAATCCTTCCGAAAGCCAACGATGAAAGAAAAAATCAGATATCTGTAAAGAATCTGACGGAATCAGAGGTTAAAATGGGTAATATATCAGATAGTGATTATGTGGGCTTTGCTGAAGTGAAGGAGCGAATACGATGTTCTCAATATGAGGCGCTCAGATCTGTTAATAAAGAACTGATAAATTTATACTGGGATATCGGACGGATGATTGTTGAAAAGCAGCAGCACCTCGGATGGGGAAAATCCGTTGTCGAGCAGCTTTCAGAAGATATCCGGAAGGAATATCCGGGATTCCAGGGATTTTCGGTACGAAACCTTTGGAACATGAGGCTGTTTTATTCAGAAATTCAGCAGAATAAAAAACTGCAACCATTGGTTGCAGAAATTAGCTGGACCAAAAACATCCTGATTTTAACCAGATGCAAGGACCCTTCGGAGCGGGAATTTTATATGCTGCATGTCAGGAAATTCGGCTGGACAAAGGATGTCCTGATTCACCAGATTGAAAACAAAACATACGAAAAATATCTGCTGAATCAGACCAGTTTTGATCAGACCCTGCCCGATCAGTTCAAACATCAGGCAAAGCTGGCGGTGAAAGATCATTACACCTTTGATTTCCTGGAACTGGCAGAGGAACACAGCGAGCATGAACTGGAACTGGCCCTGGTGCGGAATATCCGTAAATTCCTGATCGAAATGGGTCCCTGGTTCACCTTCGTGGGAAACCAGTTCAGGCTGCAAGTCGGAAATAACAACTATTTTATTGATCTGCTTCTGTTCCATCGGAAATTGAAACGGTTTATCGCCGTTGATCTGAAAATCGGGGAGTTCAAGCCGGAATACAAAGGCAAAACGGAGTTTTATCTTACAGCTCTGAATGAACAATATAAAGAAGACGGAGAGCATGACGCCATCGGAATTATTGTCTGTAGAAGCAAAGACAAAACCGTTGTGGAGTATTCGCTGAAGGCGACAAATCAGCCCATTGGCGTGGCAACTTACAGCACCTCGCCGTCTTTACCTGAAGAGTACAGCAAATATCTGCCATCACCGGAAGTTATTGCGGAACGATTGGACATTATTAAAGATTTGTTTGATAGAAACGCCCTGGCATAATGTCGGGGCTGAAAGCTGAAGCCAGGCTCTTTCAGCCAGGGGATTTATTCCTCGGCTATACAGATTGCATTTAATAAGGATTGATTTTTCATTTATCCGGGATGATGCAGATATCCTGATTAAAGCAAAATCAATCCTGACTAAATGCAATCTGTGTAGTACACCACTTTTTAAGTTCATGACCCCTCCGGCTCTTAATAAATTTAAAGGGTTAACCCCGGTACAGGGGGGTGACGGATTTACGAAGTGGTGTAGTAGTTACAGCCCGGCAGTCCGATATTCACGTTGCAATTCATCCCATAACTGATATATCCGATCGTCCTCGTTTATCGTATGAATCAGCGGAATCTGTTCGATAACAGGGACAGCCGGGGACGTGAAAAACATCATTTTTTTCCTCGGTAACGGTGTTCCGAAGCGAAGCTTCGGGCTGGTCAGTTTTGTAAAATCTGTTTCTCGGAATTCCTGAGACATATATACTTAAAAGTTGCTCGAAAATTTGTTTCTAAGCTGTAAATCATTGCCTGGTAAAGGTTCGGGAATCCTCGTTTATATAAGAGCCGATATTAATTGATTTTTTTGCATAAAAAATATAACATTTTGTAAATATTAATATTTATTCTGAAGAAATATTGAAATATGATGTTTTCTTGTCCGAAAATATGAAAATACTGCAATCTGCGGTTTTTAGAAATTTATAATGTTATCAGGTTGTTAAAAAAAATAGCAGATCCGAATGGTTATAAAAACAAATTAAAATCGGTTCTTATAAGATGGCGAATCGGTAAACGCCTGCCAGACAAGGGTTTACAGATTAGGATTAAAATTTCGGGCAACATTTAAGAATATTATGTCTGGCTTGCGCCGGTTCCGGGAAGTCTGGAACGCGTACAGAATCGCCAGAATAATAGCTTCAGGAGTAGAACCCCGAAGTATAGTGGCATTTACCTTTACTAAAAAAGCAGGTGCTCTTCCGCTAATGCTTTGATTATCTTTCAGGCTGATTATGAAAATTAAAAAATCAGCATGTTGTTCCCTTTCGGAATAAAAATCGGTATATTTCAACTCTTTGCAATTATTGAATTATTTATTATCAAAGTATTAGCGGAAGAGCAGCGAAAATTTTCAAGACACTGTAAAATGTCATAAGTGCAGTGTAGCAGAAAACAGTGTTATGTCAAGTACAGCCGAACCGATTATGACTTTTCCGATGACTTCCCGAATAATCAGCACTCGGAAGCGCGTTTCTGAATTTTTCAGGCAGTTCTTTTGTAGCTCGTCATTGTCAGGATGGTTCTACCAGATCATGATGAACCGGCTCTGCCTCAGCTTCCATACCCGCGTCTCCTTTGCGAAACACAATATTTTTTAACCACAGATCATTGTCTTCTCCGGGATAATCAGTGCGGAAATGTGAACCCCGTGATTCTGTCCTCTTAAGAGCTGCTTTGCAGACCATCTCTGCCACAAGCCTCATATTCCGGAACTCCGACAGCCTTATCAGATCGGCAGGAGTGGCTGCGGAGGCACGATCCCAGTTCCCCCGGATGACTCCCAGGGCTTCTTCAACCTCATTTTTTTCGCGAATAATGCCGACCTTGTTCCACATCAGGGTCTTTAATTCCCTGATCAGCTCTTTAGGACTCGGCCCCTGGTCGGAGAATGCTTCCTCCAACCGAAGTTTTTCGCTGTCTGCCTCTTCCTGAACCAGCGGGGTGGTCCCGATCTTCGCTGCCAGTTCACCAGCCTTTGTTCCCACCAGTGAACCCATAGCAAAAACTTCAGCCAGAGCATTACCACCGAGGCGATTGGCCCCGTGTGCTCCTCCTGTTACTTCTCCGACAGCAAAAAGGCCGCCCAGGGATGTTTCTCCCCACTGATCTGTTACCACCCCTCCCATGCAGAAGTGGGCAGTGGGCGCAACCTCGTAAGCTTTCTGTCCCTTCCACCATGCAGGAGGCAAAAGTTGTTTCAATTGCCCGGCTTTCTCCTCGGACAGGGACCCGATATCCATAATCACACTCTGCTTACCAGCGCTGTCATTCCTGATCTCTTTTATGATAAGCTGTGCCAGTTGATCCCTGGTCATGCTCGTCGAATCTGCAAAGCCGTTTTTCCTGATGATATCCTCTCCGGCTCCGTTTTTTAAAACCACACCTTTTTGCGCCAGCATTTTTTCGTAAAGGAGAAGTCTGCTCCCCCGCCTTCCCATAGCCGTGGGATAAAACTGGACGAATTCCATGTCTTTCAATGAAATCCCCAGATCATAGCACAGGGCATGGCCGTCACCGGTGATCCCGGCTGCATTATTGGTATTCAGAAATATCTGGGCATAGCCCCCGGTAGCCAGAATAACTATTTTTGCCTTTATCGCAAGAAAGCTGCCGTCCGGTGTTATACCAGCAGCGCCTGTGATCCTGCCTTCGGATGCCAGAAGCCGGGTTATGAAAACATGTTCTCTGAAATGAACTCCTATTTCCTTTGCACGGCGCCTGAGCGGTAAGATAAGATCGCTCCCTGTCCAGTTTTCACCGTGGACATGACGGGGATGCTTATGCCCCGGGAGTTTCAATACACGGGGTCTTCCTTCTTCCATTCCCCAGTTCACGCCGCATTCTTTTAAGAAGTCAATCTCAGAGCTGACCCGCTCTGCAATCCTGGCAACCATTGCCTGATCGTTTAAAAAACGCCCTCCCCTGATTGTATCAGTTGTATGCACGTTTTCATTATCCCCGGGATCTCCCCACCCTGAGGCAGCAATTACTGCCTTGGAAATGTAAGTGTTCGTAGAATGCCCTATCCTGGATTTGGAGGCCATAAGGACATTGGCATTATTCAATCTGGCGGCAATGGCTGACCTCAGGCCTGCACCCCCTCCGCCGATTATAAGCACATCGCACTCAGGTGTTTCTTCAGGTTTTAATTTCACAGTTTTTCTCCGACTTATTGATTTGGTGTTCAGTGTTTGGTGTTTGCTCTCATACTTTACTTCGTTGTGCCCGTCAGATAGTGGCCTTTTATAGGCAACGGAGTGCCAAACTTACATTTTGGCATTGCGTAAGCGAGCGCAGCAAAGCTGCACACACTCCGACTGTTGCTCAGAAGATGCCCCCTGCTGCTCCGACTTTCATGTTTCGTTGTGCCCGTCAGGTCATGCCCGTTTATATCTATGAAAGCAAATTGCGAAAATTCCGCCTAACGGCTCCATTTCCGCACTCCCTGGAAAATTCCTTTTCAGTTCTTAAATTTTATTCTCATCTTTTTTTCTATCGGGTTAAGCAAATACTTCATTAATACCATAGAAATAAAAGTGGAGATAATTAAAATATGCGGAGCAAACATATATCTGGTCTCATTACTGGTCCAGAATATCCAGAGGATAGAAAAATGAATTAAATATAAGGGGTAAGATAATTCCCCTATTTTACGATCCCATTTATTGTTTTTTGTTAATTCAAAAATAAAAGGGATGGCAATGGTCGCTGAGGCATAATATATTATGTTTAAATTTAAACCAGTTATGGATATTATCTGATTATAGGACAATAATAACCCGAAAAACAGAATCGTGATAACCACCTTAAATTTTTTATTTATCTTTTCCCAATTTATTCTTCTGTAAATCCTGTAAGACAATGCCCCTAAAATAAAAAACACAAGGTATCTCAAGTAGAAAATATTTTCCAAGGAACAAAAAAGAGAAAGAAAAAATAAAATAGCTAAATCGGACAGCCTCATTTTATTAATGAAGGGGGCCGCTATATAGAAGAGCATCTCAATTTCCAATGACCATCCCTGGGGAAGCGGCACAATGCACCACTCGTTTTCAGCCCCTACGAGTTTGAACAGTGCATCTACTTTAAAAAAAAGGTTTCGCCCGAATAAAAATATATTTTGAAAAATTACATACCAAAATGCCGTTTGTTCATTTTTAAATATTTCCTGATAATAGATTAACGGATTAAAATAACCTTGTTGTAATCGCCAGTAAAAGATGATAAAAGTTAGGCTTAATATTAACCAGTAACAGGGATAAATTTTTAAAAACCTATTCAGCAAAAAGTTTTTATATGAATTGTAGTTCTGGGAGACCAGGGCCATGTAAAACCCGGAGATTATCATAAAAATGCTGACGGTTGTAGCACCGGATGGGCCGGTAAAACTGCCAAAAATAGGCCCGCAATGGCAGATCACGATTATACTTGCCAACAAATATCTCAGTACTCCCATTTTCACTCTCTTTTAGTGTTTGGTGTTTGGCCTTAGTTGTGAACGTCATGTCATGACCTCACGGCCACAACGAAAAATGAAAGCCGGAGCAGATTACCAAATACTAAATACTAAACACTAAACACTTTCATGATTTATCCTTTTCTATAATATAGATGAGAATTCTTGCAATTATAGAAAGAATTAAACAATTTAAAATAATTAACCTTAGAATTTCCTTTTTTATTTCCTCTTTTTCATGCCGACCTCTTGTTATTATTTTTTTATTAGAGGCGTGATTACGCACAATGACAACATTCCCTTCATCATCAATTCCTGCTGCCATTTTTTCCCCTTTGGCAGTAACAAAAACTTCCCCTGCGCCAGAATATTTTCTGTATTTCTCAAAATAGCCTTTTGTTATAAATATCAATGTCATTATTAAGGCCATTACTCCTATTATGATACTAATCATAGCATAGTCTTTTTTTGTTAAACTAACTTCATCATTCATTCTTTTCTCTTTTTCAGCAAGCAGGAGGGCTATAAAACGGCATTTAAGATTCTGTATGGGGGTATAAATGAGTTATAAAACGGCTTTCACATGGTTGTCCGAGCGAGCCTCTGCAACAATGCCGGATAACTTTTGATGACGGAATTACGGAGTTCTTACGCCAGAGTCCACGGGCTGGTGAAATAAACTTTGCGAACTTCGGCTGCTTTGGATTCTGCCCATTTTTCCAGCCCCATTTTATTGATTAAGCACAGGTTGAAGACCTTGATGTTATGCGGCAGATCCCCGGCTTTGTCGGCATAAGGATGGAGGTTGTCACAGGGAAACTGGCCGCAATCGCCGCAAAGTTTCACCCCTTTTTCACGGGAGCATTCATAGGCTTCACAACGATGCGATTCGCCGAAGATATGCTTTTGCAATGGTATTTGGCCATCGTGGCTGCGGCATCCTTTGCAAAGCATTATTTCTACCGGAATATTGTATTCCGCAGACAGTTTCTCAACCTTGCTCATCGCCTCCTTGTCTTCATGAGCTAGGTAGAAGTGGCAATTGAAACAGTCCAGACCGCAGGGGGCTGTCATTTGAAGATAATCCATAATCGTTCTCCTTTTTAGATTTGTAAGTACCCAGCCAGCGAAACTTCGGTTTTGCAAACAGAGTTTGCCCCGCAAGTGTGTTCCCAAACGGAGTTTGGGAACAAGGGCTGAGTAGTTAAATTTTTTGAAACGCGAACCAATAATGACCAATTATCAGCAGATCGAAAATAATCCCAAAATGCTCGCTTGGGATTGACAAATCCCAAGCATTTCGATGCCAAAAGCTATAACCCGGGAGCGGTTCGATTTACTGATTATTATCAGGGTAATGAAACAAAAAAATGCGGGTTGTCAGCGGCCCGCGGTTTAAAAGCAGTTTTTATGCGGTTTTGTGTCCGTGAAACCGATCTTTTGATCTTTTGAAATTAGGACAGAAATTTCTCATATGAGATGAGGAAGATGAACACCATTGCCCGCAACCATAATCTTTACGATCATTTAAAACTGATTTTTTACATTGCGGGCAGTTTCTTTTTATCTCATCTTTAAAGAATTCAACCAGATTTCCGCAGTCAGGGCATTCAACATTGAAAATCGCATCAAAACCCCATTCCTGTGTGTTATTTCCTGTGCATTTTCTCATATTTTATCAAGCTTTTAACCATAGCGGAGTCCAAACTTACAGTTTGGCGTTCTGCCAAACTGCAAGTTTGGCACTCCGGTAAAGATTGACAGGATTAACATGCTGTAAGTAGATCGAAAATTTTTGCAAGCAGTGGATTCCGGGTTACATCCATTTTCCGATTTTTCCCGGAATGACAGTATGTTAAATTGTCATTCCGGGGAAAATTAAAAAACGGATGTTTTTTACATTTTAACCCGGAATCCGCTGTTTTCAAGGCTTGCCGGAATCTTTTCGATCTACTGACTGTGAATCCTGTTCATCTTTTAATCCTGAAAATCCGAGTTCAGACAATAAACTGCCGAAGCCCTCGAAAAAACAAAAAATATATTTAACTATTTAATATAAACGAAGTTTTCGTTCGTTATCACTTCAATGGAAACACAATCTGTGTCTTCAATTCCTGCGGGGGAGTTTGCTCCGGATCATTTAAATACATTTCATATGCAACGCCTAACGGCTCATATCCTTTTTCTATCATCCACTGCGAGATTGCCTTATAAGCCGTTTCCATTTCGTTATATGGCCCTGTATGAACACAGGTCGCTATCTTTCCCTCCGGAATTTCACCGGGTTGAATATCTCCCTTGCCTGCAAGCTTCCCGGGGACCGGAAAGCCTGCCTCGATATCCAGATTTTGCATGTCCATATTGTAATATGCAGTAAACGGAGGTCCCGCAGGGTGTTCCCCTGCCTCTTCTAAATACTGGGCGATATCGCAGTATATTTTTCCCAGCACCTGGGGCAGATTTTCCACAGATGTCTTTGTACGAACGGATAAAGTGGACTGGGCGGGTTGTTCGGTAACTTCACATTGATAAGTCATCTCATCATTCCCTTCTCTGTTTTAAGCAGATTCAATAGATCGAAAACTTTTGCAAACAGTGGATTCCGGGTTAAAATCGGAAAACATCCGTTTTCCGATTTTCCCCGGAATGACAGTATGTTGTCCGAAACAGGTATCCGTCATTCCGGGGAAAATTAAAAAACGGATGTTTTTTAATTTTAACCCGGAATCCACTGTTTACAGGCTTAACCGGAAAGTTTTCGATCTACTGAGATTATATAAAGTTCGCAACCCCGCTGAAGGCGGGACTACGAACTGGTTATATATATCAGATATGTTTGCGTGTCTATCAAAATTTTTATATGAATCACTGGAAGGAAATTTACGGATAACATTACTCATTTTCTTGACAATCCCCGAAAGATAATTAAAAATTCATTATAATCGAATTATTTTCGAATAAGGAACCCCAGATAATAACATACTCGGTTGCCTTTTTTGCTCGGTTCGGATTGACAAATCCGAACCACGGCGGGGGATTTGTCAATCCCCCGCGAGCAACGGGCGGGTTTTTATTTCCCGGGAATCCTTAAAGAAGGCAGCGCAATCAGCGCGGCCGTAAAAAAATCAGTCCGAGGGGAAATATTATGCCGATATATGAATTCAAATGTTTGAAATGTGAAGATTTCTTTGAATTACTCGTTATGAATGACAGCGAGCAGGTCGAACTCCGGTGCCCGAAGTGTGAATCTGAAAGCTTTGAACGGGTACTCAGCAGCACGAATTATGCTATGGGAACAGGAGGATCAGGAGGAGGAGGGGTAACATCCCAGACCAGGAAATGCTCAAGCGGTTCATGCACTACCTATGACATACCCGGGCCCGGTTAAAAAGAAGTGTGAAGTGTGAAGGGTGAAGGGTGAAGTGTGAAGGGTGAAGAAGGATGAAGGGTGAAGTGTGATGTGTGATGTTTGTTATAAATGTTTCACGCATCATACTTCACACTTCACCCTTCACCCTTCACCCTTCACACTTCACACTTCATTGACAATCCCCTGTTTAGGTATTACTGTTATAGGTTACATTAACGTCCGGGAATCCCGATGAGACAGATTCACAAGCAGGAAAAGGAACAATTCAAAAAACTCTTCAAGCAGGAGCATATTGATGAATTTGAAGACAGGTTCAATATCCTTGAAGTCTTTCTTCAGACCGAACGCCATGTCACGGATAAAGAATTGCTTCATCTGCTTGAAGAAAACGGGCATCAGTCTGATCTGCACTTTGTCAGGGATACACTGAAGCTGATGTGTCGCTTCGGTTTTGCCCAGAAGAACAGATTTGATAACGGCGTGGTGCGCTATGAACACAGGCATCTGGGCCAGCACCATGACCACATGATATGTATAAAATGCCGGAAAATCATAGAATTCAGGGATGATCAGATTGAAAGTCTCCAGGTAAAGACAGCCTCGGCTCATAATTTCCATATGCTCCAGCACAAGATGGAAATCTACGGTATCTGTTCCGACTGCCTTAAAGAACGGGACCGGATGATACCCCTGGTGATGGCAAAACAGGGAGAGCGGCTCATAATAAAGCAGTTTACCGGGGGAACAAGTTCACACATGCGCCTGCTGACTATGGGATTAAGAATCGGGGACAGGGTAGAAATTGTCACCAACCCCTCCAAAGGGCAAATGGTCGTCGCTTTGGATTACAACCGCCTGGCTCTCGGACGCGGACTTGCCCATAAAATACTGGTGCAGCCAGAATAAAATTGGTCAGTTGTCCGTTGTCAGTTGCAGCGGACGACAACGGGCAACTGACCACGGACAACTGACCAATGACACCTGTTTACATCGAAACATTCAAAAAGGGCTTGCTCGCTGAAAAGATAAAGGAAGCCTCTGAAATCCTGGAGACCTGCGCTCTCTGCCCCAGGGTATGCGGGGTTGACCGTCTGTCAGGGGAAGTCGGTGTGTGCAGGACAGGCAAAGACGCCTGGGTCTCAAGCTGTAACCCTCACTTCGGAGAAGAAGCTCCGCTGGTGGGGACAGGCGGGTCCGGAACCATTTTTTTTACCCATTGCAACCTGATGTGCAATTTCTGCCAGAATTACGACATCAGCCACGAAGGCTGCGGAGAGGCGGTTTCTCCCGAAGATATTGCAAAGATGATGCTTTTCCTGCAGAAATCAGGCTGCCATAATATCAACTTCGTTACCCCCACCCACGTTGTTCCACAGATCCTTTCAGCCATTGAGATAGCAGCAGACAAAGGACTTTCTGTCCCCCTGGTTTACAACACAGGGGCCTATGACCGTGCTGAAATCCTGGAAATCCTTGAGGGCGTGTTTGACATTTACATGCCGGACTTCAAATTCTGGGACCCGGAGATTGCCAAAGCCACATGCGATGCCGAAGATTACCCCGAAACTGCGCGGAATGCACTCATAGAAATGCACCGGCAGGTCGGAGACCTTGTCACAGATGAATCCGGTGTGGCAACGCGCGGCCTTCTGGTAAGGCATCTTGTTTTGCCTAAAGGACTGGCGGGAACCCGAGAAGTCATGCGGTTTATTGCTCAGAAAATTTCAACAAACACCTATGTCAATATAATGCCTCAGTACAGGCCATGCGGCAGGGCTGCCGAAGTCAGGGAACTTGCAGGCTATCCTTCACGCAAAGACTTTGAAACAGCGATTCAGGCTGCACAGGAAGAAGGAATCACAAGGCTTGACAGCCGAAAACGTGTGTTCATGATATGCTGAAATTTGTCAGTTGTCAGTTGTCCGTTGTCCGTTGCAACTGACCACTGAGGGTGTAATTAAAAGTGTCAGGTGAGTACTCCTCGTTCCCAAACTCCGTTTGGGAACGCAATTGCAGACAAAACTCCGTTTTGCATGGCAAACGGGCGCATTTACAACTTGGGGGAGTCCCGTAGGGAGACTGAAAAGCTTTTTTTCAGTCGTCCCTCCGGGACGTGATAATCCGGAATACTCACCCGACAATGAATTGCCGGGCTGTTTTCAGTCGTCCCTCCGGGACTGAAAATCACTCCCTGACTTGTAAATACGCCCATGGCAAACAGAGTTTGCCCGGCAGGTGTGTTCCCAAACGGAGTTTGGGAACAAGGGCTAACACTTTTAATTACACCCGACAACTGACAACTGACATGGAAAAAATTTTTGCTATCGGTGATATCCACGGAACATATAACAAGCTTGCCGCGCTTATGGATAAAATTGATATTGATCCGGAGTCTGACACTCTTGTTTTCGTAGGGGACTATATTGACCGGGGTCCCGATTCTTTTGAAGTGGTTGAATACCTTATTGACCTGAAAAAACACTGCCGGAACACCGTTTTTTTAAAGGGCAACCATGAAGATATGCTTGAGAAATATATTTACGGGCCCGATAAATATACCTATCTGGTTAACGGCGGGCGGAAGACCCTGGAAAGTTATATGAAGCAGACCAGTGTATCTGCCCCTCCTATTCCGGGTGATCACCTTGATTTTTTTGAATCCCTTGTCCTTTTTTATGAAACAGATTCATACATATTCGTACATGCCGGTCTGAGGGAAAATATTCCCCTTGAAATGCAGGAACCGGACGATCTTCTCTGGATCAGGACTGAATTTATCCAGTCGGATTACGATTTTGGGAAACAGGTCATATTCGGGCATACGCCCTTTCTTGAACCATTGGTCAATCTGAACAAAATCGGAATTGATACCGGCGCGGTATATGGAAATGAACTGACCTGCGTAAAACTGCCTGATGTTGAATTTTACAGTGTGTAATCGGCATCTTTCATATAACCGTAAAAGTAATTGACACTTTTAAACAAACCTTTTTTCGGACGCGCCGATGGTGTCAGAAAGCTGAGGCATGTTTTTTCTGAATGCCTGAGTTTCTGTTACTCGGAATCCGTTTTTTTCAGACCTGCCTGATCAGACAGTAAAGAAGGAAGATTCCTTTTCCTCCGTGACATCGCAGAGAAGCCCGGTCCGGTCTTTTTCCTGCCTCCTTCCGATCAAGAACATGATGAGGGGAATTCCTCAGATATGGGCGGATTATCGGGTTTATGCATTCAACCAATGCCGAACTCTGAACATACCTCCTTTTCCTATGCGATATTCAGAATTCGTTTGCTTACAAAATTATTTTCTGATACATATATTAGTATGAAATACACCTCTTTTTCAGGAAAAGTGAAAGCAAATGTTATTTTTTTCCACATGAAAGTGTAAACTGGCAAATGAATGATGCCCGTTATATAGAGGGGACGAACTTAAAAAGTGGTGTACGGGTGTAATTAAAACTGTTAGGTCAGGTAGTCAGCCCTTGTTCCCAAACTCCGTTTGGGAACACACCTGCATGCAAACTCTGTTTGCAGCTACCTTATACTTTACATTTCACCCAAAACCGGAGTTTTGCAGGCAATTGCGTTCCCAAACGGAGTTTGGGAACGAGGACTGGCGGCTTTACCCCTAACACTTTTAATTGCACCCGTGTACTACCACACCGATTCGTAAATTCCTCCCCCCTTTTTTAAAGGGGGGCCGTGGGGGATTTCTGCCGCAACACCCTTTTTTTGTAACATAAAATCCCCCATGCCCCCTTTAAAAAAGGGGGGCAAACTTAAAAAGTGGTGTACTACACCTATAATTAATTTAAAAGTGTCAGTTTACAGAGAAAGGAGAGAACAATGAAAGTCATAAATTTGCGAACATGTTTATTTTCCAGTGTGCTGATTTTTATCTCCCTGTTTTTCCAACCCACATATTCATTAACCCAGATGCTTCCCCATACATTGACGGTAACGGTCGGAGATTATGGAATGATACATCCGGCAGGGGATCAGGTGGTGTTCGGCGGGGATCATACATGGGAAATAACACCGGATTCCGGGTATGAAGTGGATACGCTTACGGATAACGGAGAGGATAACAAATCGGAATTAATAAGTAATCAATACACATTAACAGATATCCGGGCGAATCATACAATCGTCGTGACTTTTAAACTGACAACCGGTGATTCCAAGGAGGACTCTGATTTTATCTGTGCGGATAGTGCCGATGACCTGAAAAATGCCTTAAGTACTGCTGCAACCAATGGAAAAAATGATGAAATTCGTATTGTCCAGGGAACGTATAATGGAAATTTTATTTACTCTCCTCAGGAAGAAAACAAGCTGACTATAAAAGGAGGCTATACCGCTGACTGTGCTTCGAGGGAGGAAGCCCCTTCTGAAACAATTTTAGATGGTGATTCAGCCGGAAGCGTTCTGACGACAGAGCCGCATCAGGGTGCTGATTTTGAGTTGGACGGCGTTACGATTCAGAACGGAGCGAATGACCCCGGGTTAAACATCGTGGCAGGTGAAGGAGATGTTGTCCTTGCAAATAATATTATTATCAATAACACTTCTGCCGGGATCGGCGGCGCATCTGTAGAAACGAACGCATCGGCTGTTATTACGAATAATATCATCATGGATAACTCAAGCGGCTATTATGGCGGCGGGATATATATCAACGGTTCTGGTACAGCAACCTTCTCCGGAAATACTGTCAGTAATAACAAAGCCAGCGGCGCCGCGGGAGTATGGGTCGGTGCTCATGTCACGGCAACCCTATTCAACAATGTTATCATTAATAACATGGCTGAATGGTATGGCGGGGGAATTTATTTTGATCGCATCCATGAAAATTATGAGAATGAACCTTCAACGCCGATTATTCTCACCAATAATACCATCGTAAGTAATTCTCCGGATGGTTTTCTCCTTCATTTTACCAATAACGATGATGAGGCAGATATCTTCAATAACATCATTTGGAACAATCAGGAGCGTGACCTTGATATAGATAATGATCCTGATGGCGATGAGGCGCCCGTAACTTCCCTGAGAATATTCAACAACAATTTTGACCAGAGTGAAGGCAGGATATCTGTTGAAATTCCTTTTTCCATAGATCCGAGCAACCTGAACAGCCAGAACCCGAAATTTGCCGACCCGGATAATGGCGACTACCGCCTCAAACAAAGTTCGCCCTGCATTGAAGCAGGCAGTAACAGTGCCTCCGGGTTACCGGTTGCGGACAAAGACGGCAATACCCGTATCACGCCTCCTGACGGAAATGCGGACATGGGCGCGTATGAATATGTTGCCGAAAAAGGAAATCTTGATACTGATAATTCTGTAAATCTCAGGGATGCTATTCTGGCAATTCAGGCAGTAGTCGGAGAAAACACGGCGATCCGTACCGATTATGTATCATCTGAAGCAGATGTCAGTGGTGACGGTAAAGCTGGTTTGGAAGAAGCTATCTATGCGCTTGAGATTATTTCTGAAATTCGGTAGAACCAGGAATTTTTATCATGGTTTCGCCGATAATTTGAGAAAGGAGTATCAGCAGATCGAAAACTTTTGCAGGCAGTGGATTCCGGAAAACATCCGTTTTCCGATTTTTTCCGGAATGACAGTATGATTCCGTGTCTTTCGTGGTTAGAAATCAGTTTTACGGAGCATTCCCAAAAATCAGGTTAAATGTACAGATCATAAAATTCAATATGTTACTCGTTCCCAGGCTCCGCCTGGGAATGCATTCTGCAAGGCTCTGCCTTGCGAGGCATTCCGTTTAAATGAAATACGAGGCAGATCCTCTGTAAACGCATTCCCAGGCAGAAGCCCGGGAACGAGAATTTTCCTACTTTTCGGGAATGCGGGCCGTTTTACGGTATGTTCTTTATTGGAAATCGCCTTACCTGATTATAACGCGGCAATCCGGTCCGACCTGACGTTTTGTCATTTAATAATTTCAGCCTGTTGTGCCCTCCTCTAAATCCGTTATAATCAGTCGAATTTCAAATTTCACGCATCCCCATCAGATATGTCCTCAGATTGATTTTTTTATTCTTCAGACCGATTTTATTTCTTACATTGCACTTATGAGTCTCGACCGTCCTCACAGACAGATTCAGCAGATCCGCGATTTCCTTCGCTGTTTTGCCCTGTTTCACAAGATTCGCTATCCGGATTTCAGAAGGAGTGAATTGGAAATACCCGGGAGACAGGCTGCCCATCGGCGGAGAAGTAATCTCCTTCAGGTTGGATTCGATGATTCGGAGAAGATTCTTTTGTTTGTCGTTTGACAGGCTCTTTTTTAGTTTCTCCAAGTAAGGCATAATCACCCGCTCTGTATTGAACAGCACTTTATTTTCAATCCCTGCCTTATCTTCTTCTCTTACTTTCAGCAATAATTTCATTGCCTCGTTTGCCTGTTCAAGATTCCGGTTCGTGATCCTGAGTTCGGCGTTGTATTCGTTTCTTTCCCTGCACAGGCGGCGTCTTTCCAAGGCATTTTCCACGGCCACCAGGAAATGTTCGTTCTCTATCGGCTTGGTGAAAAAATCATATATCCGGTAATCTTTGAAGGTTCTGACAGCAATATCAATGGAAGGAAAGCCGGTCAGGACAATAATCTCTGTTTCTTCATCAGCATACCTGATTTCTTTGATGAGCTTTAACCCGCTGATTTCCGGCATCCTGATATCTGTGATCACCAGATCAAAGGGTTCGCTTCTGAACCAGTCAAGGGCATCCCCGGCGTTTGCCGCGGTTCTGATCTTAAAGCCTTCGATCTTGAGCATCTTCCTGATAAAATGCAGGATATCGGCATCGTCATCAACGACGAGTATTTTTTCATTTCTGACTATTTTGCCCATTTTTTCCTGTTTTATGTAGCTCCTTCAGGGTAAATCGTTTCCGGGTTTTCTTTCCCAGGGTGGCGCTTCGCTTACCCCGGGCTAAATTATGTAACCCATCGGGGTATTGAATGCCCTGAAAGAGCTAAATAATCTGGTCCGGGGCAATTACCCTGGGAAAAAATCCGAAATACCCCGAAGGGGTTACATAATCTAGCCCAGGGTAAGCGAAGCGCCACCCTGGGAATCGGATCCGAAAAAACATTTTTTCCGAAATACCCCGAAGGGGTTACATAATCTAGCCCAGGGTAAGCGAAGCGCCCTGGGAATCGGATCCGAAAAAACATTTTTTCCCTGAAAAGGATAGATAACTGATGCATTTTATTATGTATCCCTTTCAGGGAAAATATTTTTTTGTTTTCTTTTCCCAGGGTGGCGCTTCGCTGACCCTGGGCTAGATTATCTAACCCCTTCGGGGTAATCGTTTTGTTCGTTTTCTGCTCCCAGGGTGGCGCTTCGCTTACCTTGGGCTAGATTATCTAACCCCTTCGGTAATCGTTTTGTTCGTTTTCTGCTCCCAGGGTGGCGCTTCGCTTACCCTGGGCTAGATTATCTAACCCCTTCGGGGTAATCGTTTTGTTCGTTTTCTGCTCCCAGGGTGGCGCTTCGCTTACCCTGGGCTAGATTATCTAACCCCTTCGGGGTAATCGTTTTGTTCGTTTTCTTTCCCAGGGTGGCGCTTCGCTTACCCCGGGCTAGATTATCTAACCCCTACGGGGTAATCGTTTTGTTCGTTTTCTGCTCCCAGGGTGGCGCTTCGCTGACCCCGGGCTAGGTTATCTAACCCCTTCGGGGTAATCGTTTTGTTCGTTTCTTTCCCATGGTGGCGCTTCGCTGACCCCGGGCTAGGTTATCTAACCCCTTCGGGGTATTGAATGATCGAATGTTTCATAAACCGGGAGCTTTAGCCGGAAACTTGTTCCGTCGGTGCCGGTCTGCAGCAATTCTATGTCGCCACTGTGCTCACGGATTATTCCGTAACTGATTGAAAGCCCCAGCCCCGTACCTTTCCCGACCTCCCGGGTCGTGAAAAAAGGATCGAAAATTTTGTCTGTATCATTTTCGGGAATTCCGGTTCCGTTATCTGTCACCAGGATTTCAACATATTTATCATTAACGCCCGCGGATATCTCAATGTAACCGGCAAAGCCATTATTCTCATCATGTCCGTCCCCCATATTCTGCTGCTTTTCTTCAATAGCATATCTTGCATTGGTGATGAGGTTGAGTATGACCTGTTCCATACGGTTGGCATCTGCTCGGATATCTGGAATATCCTGGTTCAGCGATTTTTTCACTTCGATATTATGTGCTGTCAGTTGCCGACCTGTCAGCAGAAACGCATTTTCGATGACCTCACGAATATCAATTCGTCGAAAGTACGAATTCGACTGATGGGAAAAATCACGCAGGTGTCTGATGATGCGGGTCATTCTGCCCGTACACTTCACAATAACGTCGCATATCTCTGTCAGTTCTTCTTTATTCAGATTACCTTCCATATCCGGAATATTGGAAAAAAGCTGACTGTAACCCCGGATCACCGTCATGGGCTGGTTCAGTTCATGAGCCACACCCGCGGCCAGTTCGCCAAGAGATGCCAGTTTGGCTGACTGGACAAGCTGGGCCTGGGTTTCCCTGAGCTTTTTGCAGGTCTGTTCCAGTTCCTCCTGCGCTGATACGTAGTCCGTGATATCTGATACAGTTCCGATAAAAGCAGGTTTTTCTTTATGTCTTACCGGGACTATTGCAAAATCAACCCACCGGGCTTCCCCTTTTTTAGAGATGATCCTGATTCTGTAAGAAGCAGGCACATTTTCCCCGCGCTTCCTGGCTTCATGCCGGGAATAAGCAGGATCAGTCATCTCCGGGGGAAGCATATCTTTGTATGACATCCGGGCAAGGGTTTTCCTGTCATAGCCAGAGATGATTTCAAACGCGGGATTTGTATAAACATGCCTGTCATCCTGGTGGATGAAGATGCCTGAAGCAGCGTTTTCCGATATTGCCCGGAATCTGGCTTCGCTATCCCTGAGCGAGTCTTCCTTTTGTTTCCGGCCGATAGCGTTTGCAAAAATTTCTCCCATCAGCCTGATCAATATGCCATCTACCCCGGACCATTTCCTTTGGGTACGAACCGAAATGAATCCGAAAAAGCCTGCCAGATCGTTATTCACAATGAGCGGAATCGCAATGAGCGACTCAATCCCCGCTGCCAGCCATAGCTCTCTTTCCGGACTTATTTCGGTTAGCAGATCCGCAACCCTGAAGACGCGAACATGATGGCCCTGCCTGAGTTTCTCAACAGACCGTCGTAAGGAAGCGGTCAGCAGCACTTTTATATCTCCGGAGTGTAATGAAACATTCTTCTCACACCATTCGTACCACTGATCAGCGTTCTCCCCGTCCTTTGAAAATATACAGAGATAACTTTGATCAGATCTGGAAAATCTGCCGACACCTCTCAGCGCGCGCTGAACTTCGGCATCAAATCCGTCAGGCTCTGCATTCATGAATCGCTTTGAAATTGTAGCGATCAGTTCTTCCATGCCCAGGCGGTAACGCAATCCTTCTTCTGCCTGCTTTTGAGCGTCTGTATCAATTATTGCCATCCGAATCCGAGCATTTTCCGGAACAGCAATGCTTTCCAGGCGGGCGTAAAACGGTGTCCCGTCGTTTTTCAGCAGTTTAAGTTCGCAGGTCTGCCTGCTAAGGGTTTTAAAAGCCAGCAGGATATGAGAATCAAGTGTGTCATGAAAGCCCGGCGCGACATACCAGGAAAATCTTTGCTGTCTCAGCAGACCTGTCTCACTCCCCAACAGACTGGCACCTGTAAAGTTTATATCTTCTATCAGGGTGCGCTCATCAATGATCATGTAGCCGACCGGTGCGAAGTCATACAGAGCGTGATATTTTTCATTCAATGCATAAACCTCTGACCAGGCTCTCCGAAGCTCCTCGTTCTGCATCTCTAACTCTGTCTGATGTACCCGGAGCTCATGGAGCAGTTTCATAACATCCTGGGAGGAAAATTCCTTTACTACTTCAGGGTGTTTCCAGAGTATTTCTTCTGCCTTGGTTCGCAGATTTCCGAAATTGTGCGGTTTGGCAGTTGTCATAGTTTCCATATCGGGTTCTCCATAGTTTGATTACTTACTTACTTAGGGAATTCCCAAAAATTAATATACCCGGTTCTCTGAGTCGGACACCCCTGCCTCAAGGGGGGAATTACCAGCAATGTTCCTCCCTGCGAGATTGTCCTCTTTCTTTCCCTCGCGGCCGGTAATTCCTCAAATGTCGGAATGACGTCTTGCCCGACCTGCTTTTTTTCACGTTTCCTAATCGTACTGATGTTCCTGTTCCAGAAGAGATTGAACATTTGTCAGTTCCTTTTCAAGCCTGAAATAAAGCATCCGAATCTGTTTTAAATCCCTTTCCATAGCCGCTTCTTCAATCT
This sequence comes from Desulfococcaceae bacterium HSG8, assembly GCA_030378015.1. GTDB lineage: Bacteria > Desulfobacterota > Desulfobacteria > Desulfobacterales > 4be13 > JAUCGG01. The sequence continues at coordinate 3,209 of JAUCGG010000019.1, read as the reverse complement.
TTGCTGCAAAAATGTTACAGGTTTCAGCCCCGATGTTTGCCGAAGCACCTTTTAACCGGTGGCCATGTTGCCGTACGGCTTCGATATTCTTATCCTCGATGGCAATTTCAAACTGCTTCTTATGATTCCCGATATCTGCTGCAAATATGGTGTAGCATCTTTCAATAATCTTCTGATCTCCGCCGCACCGGCGCAATAAATCTTCCCTGTTCAGGACTTTCTTTCCTGATATCACGGGGGAAGGTTCCGAAATCCTTTCGTGAGAATTCATCACGCTTGCAATAACCGCTTTTAATGTTTCCCGGCTCACCGGTTTGCTCACATAATCATCCATACCAGCTTCGATAAATCGCTCCCTGTCCCCGTTCATAGCATAAGCTGTGAGCGCGATGATGGGAATATGGTGTGAATTGTGCGATTGTTCAGCATTCCGAATGGTTTTTGTGGCCTCCAGGCCCCCCATTCCCGGCATGTTCACATCCATGAGAATCAGGTCAAATTTTGATATATTCAAAGCAGACAGCACTTCTTTACCATCCGAGGCAACAAACACGCTGTGTCCCTCCCGCTCGAGAAAATAGGAGATGAATTTCTGATTAACGATTTCATCCTCGGCAAGCAGTACGGACAACAGAGGAATTTTACCGGGATTCCTGTCTGTATGTTCTGTTTTATCAGGGGACTCAGCCTCATCTTTCGTAACAGCCTCAAACTGTGAGACGAAATAAAAGATGCTTCCCTGACCTTCCCTGCTTTCCGCCCAGATATTCCCGCCCATCATCTCAACCAGCTTTTTAGATATTGCCAGCCCGAGGCCCGTTCCGGAGCAAGCTTTCGAGCATGAATTCGGGATCTGACAGAAACTCTGAAACAGGTCGGGCAGTCTGTTTTCAGGGATTCCTATGCCTGTGTCACGAACGGAAAACAGGAGTGTTACTGATGAATCAGCCTGAGTTAATTTCCCGATTTCAAGCACTACCTCTCCTTTTTCTGTAAACTTCAGTGCGTTGCTGATCAGGTTGTTGAGGATCTGCCTCAGACGGTGCGGGTCCCCGTGAAGGTGGCGCGGAACATCAGGCATGATATTGAGACGGAGATCAACGCCCTTTGCTTTTGACTGCACAATAAAAGATCGGATGATGATGTCCATGAGACTCGCAAAGTCAAAATCTTCACACAAAAGTTCCATCCTGTCTGCTTCGATTTTTGAGAAATCCAGGATATCATTTATAATAGTTAGGAGGGACATGGCAGAATTTTTGATAATTTCCAGGTCCTCACGCTGCTTTTTCTCCGTATCCGTATCAAGCATCATCTCGGTCATTCCGATTATGCCGCTTATGGGAGTCCGGATTTCATGGCTCATGCTGGCTAAGAATTCATTTTTGGTTCGGCTGGCATCTTCGCTGTATAATAATCTTGCCGAGTGGCGTTCAATGGCATAATGTATTGCCCGGGACAGGATATCGCCATCTGTCTTTCCCATGACCAGGAAATCCTGGGCGCCTTTCCGGATGGTTTTCAGCGCAAGTTCTATATCTTCGGATTTGCTCAGTATGACAACCGGGATGTGCCGGGCGTGTTCATGCAATCTGCAAAAGGTATCACATCCCTGGCTGTCGGGCAAGTCAGGGTTCAGGAGAATCAGGTCATAAGGGGCTTTATCTGTCTGCTGTAATGTTTCTGAAAGACACTCAGCGCATGACAATTCAAAATCCCCCTGTTCCAGCATCTCCCTGATCATGGAGACATCGGCAGGGTTATCCTCAGCCAGCAAAATCTTTATAATGTTTTCCATTTTTCATGTCTCCGCAAATTTTTACCACAAGCAATTTTCCCGCAGATATGTGCAATTTTTTTGACCGGAATAATGCCACAAAGACACGAAGGCACAAAGAAACACAAAGAACCTTTGTTGGTGTAATTAAAAGTGTTAGTTCTCGTTCCCAAACTCCGTTTGGGAACGCGGCTGCCCGCAAAACTCCGGTTTTGTGTGCTGCAAACAGAGTTTGCCTGCATGTGTTCCCAAACGGAGTTTGGGAACAAGGGCTGGGGTGCAATTAAAAGTGTCAGGTGCCCTCGTTCCCAAACTCCGTTTGGGAACGCAATTGCACGCAAAACTCCGTTTTGCATGTATGGCAAACAGAGTTTGCCGGACAGGTGTGTTCCCAAACGGAGTTTGGGAACAAGGACTTCCTAACATTTTTAATTGCACCCCAAGGGCTGAGTACCTGATTACACCCACCTTCAGTAGATCGAAAACTTTTTACAACCCGGTGGATTCCGGGTTAAATCGGAGATATTCATCTTCCGATTTTCCCCGGAATGACAGTCTGACAGCAGGATAACATCCTGTCATTCCGGGGAAAATTAAAAAACGGATGTTTTTTAATTTTAACCCGGAATCCACTGTTACCTTTGTGAGACTTCATGCCTTTGTGTCTTCGTGGCATTTATTAAGTTGCACATCCCGTTATCTGTTTAAATAAATAATAAAACTCTGCGGTCAGATTTTCACCCTAAAAACCAGTTCAGCACATTTTTTATTTCATAAAATCCCATGGGTTTGAATATAACTAAATCTGCCCGGCTTTCTTTAAAGTGAGGTTTAATCATTTCCCTGCTCCAACCTGTCATCAGAATAACCGGCGTGCATGGCGAAACTTCTTTGATGTGCCTTGCCAGGGTCCATCCGTCCATTCCGGACATGGTCAGATCAGAAAGAACCAGGTCATAACTCTTTTTTTGGAAGCATTCCAGCCCGTTCTCTCCGCTGTCTGTGACAGTCACACCATATTTCATCTTCAGAAGCAGGATTTTAAAAAACAGACGAAGGGCAGTCTCTTCCTCAATCACCAGTATTCGTTTTTTGTAATAAATTCCGGAAGATTCCATAATATAATATTGTTTATATAATAAAAACAAATAATAATTTATATAAACTTAAAATTAAAGCAAAACAATTATATCTATAATGTTAAAAAGCAAAATGCAATACTGAATTATTGCGTATTTATTACGTATATAATTCAAGTAGTCCTTCACATTTGCACATCAGAATAAATGGGTCTGACATTTTTATGCAAAAAATATGCCACGTTTTATAATATTATTATAACCATCTTGTTTTATAACATATATTTAGTAGAATGCAGAATGGAGAAAAACGAGGAATATGACATGAATGTCAGTTGAAATCGGCGTACTAT
>JAUCGG010000119.1 GCA_030378015.1 Desulfococcaceae bacterium HSG8 | reverse complement strand
GACATGATATAGTCAGCGCCGGAGACGGGGAAATATGAAAACGGGTAAATTGTCTTGTTATGGGTTTAAACAAATCCTGAAGTCTGCAAGAACCACGATTTACAGATTGTCGGGATTAACATGCTGTAAATCTTGTAAATCATTTACTGTGAAAATACATTTCCATAACCGGGGTGATCCCTGATCATGAGCGTTTAATCCTGAAAATCCGGGTTCATGCGAAGTACAAATACGCCCTGTGACCGGAAAACCGGCCCGGATTTCATGAAAATGATCCGGGCGCATCCGTGTCCTGAAAACAGATGTAATTAAAAGTGTCAGGTTCAGTATGTGTCCTTGTTCCCGGACTCCGTCTGGGAACACACCTGCCCGGCAAACTCTGTCTGCCATGCAAAACGGAGTTTTGCCTGCAATTGCGTTCCCGAACGGAGTTCGGGAACGAGGATGGCTCACCTGACACTTTTAATTGCACCCCTGAAAACAGCAGTTAAAGTTATTTTTGGGAATTCCCTTTGCTCTGCTTGGAATATAACTTGCTGAAATCATTTGGCCTCAAATCGGGAAATTCTGTCATTTGGTTTCTGATTGATTAGAAGCTAACCGTAACCTCTGTGTCCAATGATTTCAAGCCATTAAATAAACTTTACTCACGAATTACTAACAGAACTTTCTACTGTCCAGATAATATTATGATATGCCTGAGAGTATTCTTATCCCGGCTGTCAGGTGTTTTGTACACCCAAAGTTGTTTTTTAATTTTTTAATAAAAAAGAGTTGACCCATAATTCATAAAGTGCTAAAAGGATAAATTCAATACCGGAGGGATGGCCGAGCGGTTGATGGCGGCGGTCTTGAAAACCGTTGTGCTTAACGGCACCGTGGGTTCGAATCCTACTCCCTCCGCCACACATAAATATTCGGAGAGATGGCCGAGCTGGCTGAAGGCGCTCGCCTGCTAAGCGAGTGTGGGGTGAAAGCTCCACCGAGGGTTCGAATCCCTCTCTCTCCGCCATATTTAAGAATTTATGCCGGGGCAGTTTTTACCCGGCTTTATTTTTCTGGTCATCGGTGATAACCTTTGATCCCTTTCTTGGCCTAACATAAAATCCCCACTGCTCAAGGTGTGATTCACGACTGTCGGTTCAGCTAATTTTAAATCTATTGCTGTTATAAATATCAATAGATTAGGAATATGTTAAATTTTTCACAGACAGTCTTGAATTACACCCCTGCCCCTTTAAAAAGGGGGGACGAACTTAAAAAGTGGTGTAGTAGATCGAAAAAGTCCCCCGGAAGCCTCTCGTTCCCACGTTTTACGTGGTCGGACGCTTCGCGTCCGGTAAGCTGGCGCCGGAGACGCGAAGCGTTCCTTCTGCATTCCCACGCAAAGCGTGGGAACGAGCATTTAGCGTGTCCTGCCCGGAACTTTTCGATCTACTGACTGTAGAACGATTTTGGAACAATTTCAAAAATTGGGTATCCTTCATTTGCCACTTTGCCACTTTACACTTTAGTGTAGAACAATTTTTCAAATTGTTTAAAACAATTTGAAAAATTGTTCTACAGCAGGAAAAAGTGTAAACTACTTTTCAGCTTTTATGAAAGATGCCTCCCTACAATAAAAAAATTCTAATCTGACAAGGTTGACCTTTATCCGTAATTCTGGCATGATCAGAATCGAAAATCGGGAGCTTGAAACCGATTTCAAGTTTCGGAAGGAATCCCGGAGGATTATAATGATTAAAAAGCGAACCTGTGAAGAACTGGAACAGGAGATCACAAAATTAGAAAGGGAAATTGCAAAGTACAAGGAGTCGGAAACTGCCAGGGTTTCAAAGCAGACTGATGCCCTGAAACGAAAAACAGAGATAGTTGATAAGAACAAGGCCAGGTACAGGGGAATATTTCAGCATACAAAGAACGGTATTGCGGTTTACGAAGCTGCAGATGGTGGGAATGACTTTGTTTTTTCAGACATCAACAAGGCCGGTGAAGAGATAGACAGGATTAAACGAAAGGATGTCATTGGCAGAAGCGTTCTTGAAATATTCCCGGGGATCAGGGATTCCGGTCTTTATCAGGCATTCCGGAGGGTCTGGAAAACAGGAATACCTGAATATCCACCTGCTTACATGATTAAAGATGAAGGAGTCAGAGGATGGCGGGAGAACTTTATTTATAAATTACCATCAGGAGAAATTGTATCTATTTATAATGATAAAACCAAAGAAAAAGAGGCCGAAGATGCACTGAAAAAAAGTGAAGAATGTCTGCGCCAGAGCGAAGCCCAGAAAAAAGCGATACTTGACGGTATCACAACAAATATCTCATTTATTGATGAAAATATGGAAATACTGTGGGTAAACAAGGCGGCCGCTGACTCATTTAAAAAGAAGCCGGGAGAAATGATCGGATATAAATGCCATGAACTTTGGTCCGGTTTAAAAAAGTACTGTGAGGACTGCCCGATTGTTAAATCCTTTAACACCCGGAAAACAGAGCAATCTATCATATGCACCTCCGATGGAAGAATCTGGAACAGAAAAGGAGAACCGGTTTCTGATGAGGAAGGGGAAATGATCGGTGCTGTTGAAATTGCTGAAGACATTACAGATAAAGTCCGCTTGGAGGCACAGCTTGAACAGGCACAAAAGATGGAGGCAATCGGGTCACTGGCCGGTGGTATCGCGCATCAGTTTAATAATGCCCTGTTCGGAATCACCGGAAGCGTCGAACTGCTCAGGATGGCGCTGTCTGATAACGAGAAAACATCCAAATATATTCAATCCATAAGCGATTCCGCGCAGCGGATGACCGAACTGACCAGACAATTAACCGCATACGTCCACGGTGGAAAATATCAGCCTAAGATCATATCATTGAATGATTTCATAGAAGACAGCCTGCCGCTTATCCGCCACACAGTCAATCCGTCCATCCGTATAATAAAGGATCTTAAAACCGGAATTCATGATATAAAGGCAGATATCCATCAGATGCGGATGGTTCTTTCAGCCGTGATCAGTAATTCAGCCGAAGCCATCGGGGAGCAGGGGTGTATTCATATTACCACCGGAAACCTCGGAGAACATGCAAGGATTCATCCGGAACTCAGATCAGGACATTATATTTTCCTGTCCGTCGAAGATGACGGAAAAGGAATGGATGAGGAAACAAAACTGAGAATCTTTGAGCCGTTTTTTACCACAAATCCTCAGAAAAAGAGAGGGCTGAGTATGGCCGCGGCATATGGAATCATTAATGATCACGGGGGCTGGATATCGGTGAATTCGGAATTGGGAAAGGGAACCGTGGTTCATGTCTGTATGCCCGCTGTCAACTGATATTTACGATAGAACAGAAATCGTAAATTTTACATAATCAGCAGATGGAAAGTGTTCCCGAAATGCTCGCCTGGGATTGACAAATCCCGGGCATTTCCGGCGGATTTGTCAATCCGCCGGGAGCGCGGCTCAGGATATTTTCCATCTACTGATAATAACATTACTGACAATAAGAAAGGAGGTAGGAAATGGAGGTCTTGAAAAAGGGATTTATCCTGTTTGTCGTGCTGTTGTTTTGCACCGGTGCAGATGCAGATACTGTTAACATAGGGCTGAATTATCCCAAAACCGGCCCTTATTCGCTTCAGGGCGCAGCTCAACTGAGTGCGGCAAAGATGGCTGTCGAAGAAATCAACGGGGCAGGGGGCATACTGGGTAAAAAAGTCAATCTGGTCATCAGGGATTCGGAATCAAAACCGGGTGTGGCTGAAAAAAATGTTGAAGAACTGATTGACAGGGAAAACTGTGTAATGGTTTTCGGAGGGTCCTCCAGCGGCGTTGCGATTGCAGGTGGAAAAGTCGCAAAGTCAAAGGGAAAACTGTATTTCGGAACCCTGACCTACTCCAATGATACAACAGGTAAAGACGGGCATAAATATATTTTCAGGGAGTGCTACAATGCCTGGATGGGTGCCAAAGTGCTGTCCGATTACCTGAGGAAACACTATTCCGGCAAGAAATATTTTTATATTGTGGCCGATTATACCTGGGGCTGGACAACCGAAGAGTCTTTACGGACTTTCAGTTTAACACTGTCAAGAAAGAGACATAAAAGGGTGCTGACGCCTTTTCCCGGGGCAACTGATGAAGATTTCAAACAGGCCCTGACAAGAGCGGAAAATTCAAAGGCAGATGTACTCGTTGTCGTATTATTCGGAAAAGATATGACAAAAACATTGACATTGGCTGCCGGGATGGGGCTGAAGGATAAGATGGCGATTGTTGTCCCGAATCTGACACTGGGTATGGTGCAAAGTGCGGGCCCCGGTGTAATGGAGGGAGTGGTCGGCGCGCTGCCGTGGTGCTGGAATGTTCCATATGCTTATGGCTACGACAAAGGAAAAGAATTTGTAGAAAAGTTTTCAGCCAGATATGATATTTACCCCTCAACTTCGGCTGCCTCGGCATACACAATTTTATATCAGTATAAAGACGCGGTCGAGAGATCAAAGAGTTATGACACCCGTACGGTTATTTCCGCGCTTGAAGGCCATAAGTTCACCCTGCTGAAGGATGAGCAGATATGGCGGGAGTTTGACCATCAGTGTGTCCAGACGGTATATGCCGTAAAATGCAAACCGGAAGGAGAGGTGGCAGCGGATAAGTTCAGGCAGGATTATTTTGAGATTATAAACAAAATGCCCGGTGAAGAAGCTGCCATAAGCAAGAAACGCTGGGATGAACTGAGAAAAAAGGGAGGAAAGCCGGCAGTGCTGGAATGGTAAAATTGTCAGTTGTCAGTTGTCCGCGGCCAGTGGCCTTAGGCGATTTCCGGAAAAGAATATACCAGCAGGCAGTTTGTAGTTCCGCCTTCAGGCGGAACTACAAACCGGTATGTTTATTATTGGAAATCGCCTTACAACGGACAACTGGCCACGGATCACGGACAATATCAATACTTAACTTATTAATTTCAGTTAGATGTATAATAATGAATTATATGCTCACACAAAGATCGGAACAAGTGAAAATCGGGTTGAAAATTGTTGCACTGGCGGTGCTTCTTTTTCTCTGCGCGTGTGCGAAACGTATGCCGCCACCACAGGCAGACAGAAGTATTCCGGACAGTGTTTCGGACAGCATTCCTGACACGCCGCCTGTTCAGGCGGATTTCAGAGGTGATCTTTTTTCCAGAGCGGAAAAAATGTTCCGGCTGAAATCCTATGATGACGCGCTGAAGCTTTATGATGAATATCTTTCCAGATTCCCTGACGGCCCTTCGGCACCTGCTGTACTGATGAGGCAGGGGGAAATCTATACAGAACGGGGAAATCACAGAACTGCACGCAGCGTTTATAAATACCTGATTGACAGATATCCGGACAGCCGTATGGTTCTGGATGCGATGTTCGAACGCCTTGTCACCTTTTACAATACCGGACAATATGAAGAACTTGTCCGCCAGGCTGATGAGGTTTTGCAAAAAATTTATTCCAAACCCCATGTTATCAGGACAAATGTCCTCGTCGGCGACGCCTACATGGTCTCCGAAGATCTGATCAATGCTGTCATCTTTTACAGCAGGGCACACAAGGACGCGGGATATCCGGAAAATGAAAAGATCCTGGAGCGTCTGAAACAGACGATTGAAAAACTTTCTGCAGAAGAGATCCTTCTGCTTTCAGACAGAACAGAAGACAGCCAGACAAAAGCTGCCCTGATGTACCAACTGGGGAACCGCTATATGAACGAAGGGAGACACGAGGAGGCAGTCAGGGTGCTTTCGGACTTCATAGAAATGTTTCCCCGGCATGAAAATGTTCAGGAAGCAAAACGCCTGCTGGCAGAATATGATCAGATCAACGCGTATCGCCGCCATGCCATCGGCTGCCTGCTTCCGCTCAGCGGTTCTTATAAGATTTACGGTAACAAAGCCCTCAGAGGTATCGAACTTGCCCGGAGTCAGTCCGGCACCTCTATGGATATCGTTGTAAAAGACACAGGTTCTGACTTGGAAGCGGCAAGGCATGGTGTAAGAGAACTGGCCAGGGCAGGCGTATCTGCTATTGTCGGGCCCATCATCACAGCAGAAGTCGCGGCAAGAGAGGCCCAGAGAGAAGGGATTCCCATCATTACCCTTACCCAGAAAGACGGAATTACAGATATCGGGGACCATGTGTTCAGGAACTTCCTTACGCCCCGAATGCAGGTGAATGCAATTGTATCTTATGCGATCCGAAACCTGGGGCTGCGTAACTTTGCCGTTCTTTATCCTGAAGAAAAGTATGGTATAACCTTCAGGGATTTATTCTGGAATGAAGTCACAGCTTACGGGGGGCGTATTGTGGGCGTGGAATCCTATCTTCCGAATCAGACAGATTTCGGTGTATCTATCCGTAAGCTTGTGGGACGTTATTATAAACGGAGATCGCAATCTGATAATTTTGAGGCCCTTTTTATCCCTGACTCACCTATGAAAGCCGGGCTGATCATCCCCCAGTTGGCATTCCACGATATTGATAATGTACAGCTTTTCGGGACAAATCTGTGGCATTCCCGGAAACTGGTCAAAATGGCGGGGAGATTCGCCCAAGGCGCCATTTTTCCTGATGTTTTTTTTGCAAAAAGTCATTCCCCGGATCTCAGGGATTTTGTAAGAAATTTTAAGAACACATTCGGAGAATCCCCGGGGTTCATAGAGGCACTTGCTTATGATTCAGCCATGATGCTGTTTCAAATGATTGACCGGTCAGATATCAGGTACAGAAGCACACTGAAAAATGAACTGATGCAGGTTCGCGAGTTTGATGGTATCACAGGGCTGACTTCCTTCGACACCAATGGCGAGGCACATAAGGAGCTTTACCTTCTCCGGGTAGAGGGAAGGGGATTTGTGGAACTGGAAACGTATTGATTTGCCAGTTGTCCTCTTTTTGTAAAGGGTCGGTTTTTTTGCTATAGAAAAGATTAAGGGCGGAACCGGCCTTGATCTTCGTTTCGGCCACTTTGCTCTTTCTTTCTCTTAATCTGTTTTTTTGTTGCGATCAGGATTAAGAGCAAGAGAAAGAAAAAGAGAAGTGGCCGAAACGAAGATTATGGCCGGTGGAACCCACCATTTGCTGTTATCTGCCTGTTGTTCCTGACCGGGAACAACAGGCGGCTTCTCTTGAGGATTAATGTAATGAAAAAGTCTGTGTTTGTTTTAATGCTGTGGCTTATCTTTGCTGCGGAGGGAACCGCGTCGGAAAAGACCGTTAGCATAGCAACTAGCGCATGGGAGCCATATTGCGGAAAATTCCTGCCAAATTACGGGATCGAACCGGAAATCGTATCCGCAGCATATGCGCGTAGCGGGTATAAAGCAGAGTTTCGTTTCATGGCCTGGGTCAGTGCGCTCGAGGAAGTCAGGAACGGGGTATATGACGCGGTAACGTCCGCGTCTTTTACCAAAGAACGGGCCAAGGATTATCTGTACTCGGATTCCTACATGGAAAGTCCTGTCGTATTCTATAAAAGAAAAGATTCGCAGATTACCTGGCGCCGGTTGGAAGATTTGAAACCTTATAAAATCGGGGTAGTCCGGGGTTATGCCTACTCGCCCGAGTTTGACAAAACAGATTTTCTCCAAAAGCGGATTTCCAAAACTGAGATGGTCAATATAAGGAAACTGCTTTTAAAACAGGCTGATCTGATTGTGATGGACAGGTTCGTCGGACATTATCTCATTCACAAAAAGTTATACAAACACGAAAGAGATATATTGGAGGTCCTGTCCCCGCCTTTATTCACCGATAAACTGCATCTCATGTTCTCAAAAAAGACCCCGGATGTCCTGAAAAAGACAGAAGCGTTTAACAGCGGCTTAAAGAAAATCAGGGAAGACGGCACATTGGTACGCATCTTGGAGAAGCATGGTTTATGAAATGTCTCTGATTCTAAAGGATTTTGTGGTCAGCGAGAGATCACTCGGACGAATCCGTTTTTTTCTGTGGAGTTCAAAGCTTGCTTTGTGCTGTTTTTTTTAATATCATGTAAAAATTTACATATTACATATTATTCCGGTATATTATCAGTTTAACTCTGAAATTTTCCGGTAGGAGATTATGAAAACAGACGCGTTGCTTTACAGACTGTTCCGGCTTGTGCGGCTGAATCTGTGCTTAAGAACACTACTACACCGATTCGTAAATTCGTCCCCCCCTTTTTTAAAGGGGGGGGATTTCTGCCGTAACACCTTATTTTTAGCAACGTAAAATCCCCCCGGCCCCCTTTAAAAAAGGGGGGGACGAACTTAAAAAGTGGTGTCCTACCCAGTTTGGCAAAGGTGCTGCGCCTTTCTGAGCTTATAAAGTTAAGGCTATTCCCCGTTTCACAAAATTTCCGAATGCGGAGTGCAAAGCTTGCTTTGCGAGAATCCCCTGACAGGCGCAAAGCAAGCTTTGCACTCCGCAGAATTTATAACTGTGATATTAATTTGGGAACTCAGGATCAAAACAAATAAAAACAATATATTAAAGCCAGTGCCAATTCGTGGTTAAAAAAATTCCCAGCACAAGGTTTGATTATGCACGGTATCAGCTTCATCAGAAATTTGTCAGCGCGCTGCCCTCATCTTCGAAATATGTCGGGCATAGCAGACTCATCGTACTCGGTGTCACCGTGTCTGTTTCAATTCTCCTGACAATAATTATGATAGGAACCAGAAACAGATACTTGTCACGGTCGGAGCCTGAATATCGGCTTCGGAGTGAGCCTCGGATACTTTCGGATGATGATGTCAAAGCAATGCTGAGAAAGCATGGCCTCTGTGACAGATGGTGGAACAAATGCCGCAGATCTGAGAACGACTTTGAGAATAACAGGGACGGAACTGTGACAGATCATGCCACGGGGCTTATGTGGCAGCAGTCGGGATCAGGTACCAAGATGACATTTAAAGAAGCTCAGGATTACGTCAGGAAACTCAATAACGATGGATTTGCCGGATACAGCGATCGGAGACTGCCGACGCTTGAGGAACTCGCATCGCTTTTGGAAAGCATAGGTAGGATAAAGATAGACGGTCTTTATATTGATCCTGTATTTGATGGAAAACAATGGTGCCGGAGTTCCGATAAAAGGTCGCCGGGGTCGGCGTGGCTTGTTAATTTCAGTAGCGGCAACGTATGTTGGCGCAGTCTGGATAATTGCCGCTACGTCCGAGGTGTTCGCTCCAGCCAATATCAGTAGATCGAAAACTTTTCGTTTAAGCCTGTAAACAGTGGATTCCGGGGAAAATCGGAAAACGGATGTTTTCCGATTTTAACCCGGAATCCACTGTTTGCAAAAATTTTCGATCTACTGATTTTTCTTTTTTCGTGTGATTCGTGGTCAGATTTTGAGCAGCTATGTCTCTTCAACAGTAATCGCGCCTTCTTCACAAACCTCAACGCAGCTTTCACACCCCAGACAGTCATCGGCATTTACTGGGACGGATTTTTCATTCTGCATTTCAAATACTTCAACAGGACAGACATCCACACATTCCTCGCAGCCTTTGCATTTACCTTGATCAACAATCGGATTAAAACCCATTAAGTAAACCTCCTTATTAAATAAAATCAGATCACCGAAAACTTCGAAAGTCCGGTGTAAATAACAAATAAAAAAAGAAGCCTTTATATCAATTCATAAAGGGAGTCAAGCTTTCTTGTAATATTTTTCGGGTGTGTAAAATAAGCAGGTTGTATAAAATTAATTATCAGATTTTGACAAACCCATGAAAGGAGAGGACTCGTCGGGCGAAGTCCCGGGTTTGCGGCAGGAGTGCAAAAATAGAGCGAAGCGGTTTTTTGCGTATCCCCGGCAGCCATTGGTCCCTGAGTTCGGCAATGTTTCCGAAGCGGTGTTCCCGAACCTGAGTTTCCAGTTCACGGGGCTGAAGCTCCGGAAAAAGTATGAGGCCGAGTATTATGACGATAAGGAAAAGGTCAGTGTTGTGCCGGTGTTTGAAATGATCATATTTTTTGTTTGCTTTTTTTGATGGTTATAATATAATAATTATTTCAGAATTAAATGAGGGGAAGATCATATTATATTTTATCGGAAATAAGCTTCCGAAATGAAGATAAAAATTCAGAGAAACTTTTATAATTTAATTTAATAAAAACGGCTTGGTCTTCGTTTCGGCCATTCATCCGCTTTGTTCCCGCGGACTGACAAATCCGGCCCGGATTTCGTTGCTGAAAGTGACCCGTGTCCTGATTCCCGCGATATAGGACACGGATGAACACGGATACACGCGGATTTTATTACAGAAATGATCCGTGCGCACCGAAAAATTTTATTTATAGGATTTTGAAAAATGAAGACAATCAGCATAATGAAAAATACAATCCAGGCATATGCCTGGGGATCTTATACTGCTATCCCTGACCTGCTGGGAAAAGCCTCCTCGGATAACCCACAGGCAGAACTCTGGATGGGAGCACACACCAAAGCCCCTTCCCAAGTCGAATATGATGGTAAACAGGTGTCCTTGGCAGAACTGATCAAGAAGAATCCCGGAGACATTCTCGGAAAAGCAGCCGCAGAAAAATTTGATAATGAACTTCCGTATCTCTTCAAAGTTCTGGCCGCTGCAAAACCGCTTTCCATACAGGCACATCCCAGTCGCGAACAGGCAAAAGCAGGCTTTGAAAGGGAAAATCGGCTGGACATTCCGTTGGATGCCCCTCACAGGAACTATAAAGACAGCAACCATAAACCGGAATGTATCTGCGCGCTTACTCCTTTCTGGGCATTGAACGGCTTCCGCAGGATTTCGGAGATTCTCCCGCTGATAAAGAAAGTCTGTCCGAGGCAGTTGGAAGAGGGATCCGATATCCTTATGAGCAACCCGGGATCAGAGGGGTTAAAGCAATTTTTTCAAACCATTATGACTATGAATCCCGGGCGGCAAAAGGATATTATAAGCAATGCGGTTGATAATGCAAAAAAATATTCGGATCATGATCCGGTATTCAGATGGATAACTGAGCTTTACAAAGCCTATCCCTCGGATATCGGGGTGCTGTCTCCTGTTTTCCTGAATCTGATCTGTCTTGAACCGGGGCAGGCCATGTTTCTTCCGGCAGGAGAGCTTCACTCATATCTTGGAGGAACGGGCATAGAACTGATGGCAAACTCGGATAATGTCCTGCGGGGCGGCCTGACTCCCAAACACCTGGATGTGCCGGAGCTTTTGCAGGTGCTTAACTTTGAGGAGCGGGATATAAAAGTCCTTTTGCCTCGGAAAATCAGCGAGTACGAAAGTGTATATCCTGGTTCGGCAGAGGAGTTCGTCCTGTCTCTTGTTTCTGTTACCGAGCATACAGCACCCGCGAACTTCCTCAACAGAAGCGTTGAAATACTCCTCTGCACTGGCGGGTCCGCGGAAATCAGAGATATCAGTAACGATCATACCATCATGACAGATAAAGGCACATCTGTCATTATTCCTGCTGTCACTGATAAATACAGTATCAGTGGAAATGCTGTATTTTATAAAGCTTCGGTTCCTCTGATCTCTGAATAATCAGGCATCAGACAGATCCATCAGAGCCCTTCGTCAATTCTCCTTACGCCTTCCATTAAAAGACCCATGAATTCCCCCATTGCCGGACCTTTTGCTTTTGAGGATACGCCCGGGGTAAATTTAAACCGCCCCTCCTTTTCTTTCAGCAATTCAAAAAAAGCTTCCCTGTCCCGTCTCTTATTGTAGGATGCGCGAATAAGCTCGCCCTCTCTGAAGAAAACCTTTGCCGACCCTTTGGGCAGTTCAAGGGTTAACATACCCGTCTTCTGGTTTAAATTCAGGGTTTGAAACAAGCCCGAAGGCGGCATATCAGAAAGTTTTCCGATCATCCCTGATGAAAGTTCTTCTGATCTGATCACATTGGTTCTTGCAAGCCTCCGCACCAGCAAACGGGCAAGATAGATCTGGAGAGAGGGGAATTTATTTAAAAGCTTCCTGAAATACTCACCGTTCAGATACAGAACCTTTGAAGATTCCACTGCTTTTACTGTCGCGCCGACAGGATCGCCGCTGAGAAGACTCATCTCACCGAAAACCTCCCCTTTTCCCAAGACAGCTATGCTTACGTCCCCATCTCCCAATACCTCGACCTTTCCGGATATAATGATAAACAGTTTTTTACCAGGCTCCCCTTTTTTCAATACCACTGAGCCTTTGGAAAATCTGTCGAGCCTTAAAAAAGAAACAATATGTTTGATTTCCTCTTCGTTCAGGGTCTTAAAAATTGAAAAACTGCCCAGTAAATTGACAACCGCACCGATATAATTGTCATGCCTGCCATCACTTTCTGTTTCAGGAAGCTCTTTTACTTTTTTATATTCAAATCTGATCAGTCCGGTACAACCGCTGCAATCAGATATTGTCTTATCATCCACGCTCATGCCTTCCTGTTTTATGAGGAGCGCCATGATATCTCCTGCAAGTATAAGACAGGTAGGTTTGCCATGGGAAGGTAAAAGGGCTTTGCCTGTAAGTTTCAGTTCATCGCCTAATTTATAGAGCGGGCAGCTATCCCCGCCAATGATTTCAATAGTTGCTTCTGAAGAACTCATTTCCTCTCCTGTTTCGGGACATCTAAGTCTGTTTCAGAGTCCCGAGTTTTAAAGATGAGCAGATTCCAAGCATTACGCATCACGCATCACGCATCACGCATCACGCATCACGCATCACGCATCACGCATCACGCATCACGCATCACGCATCACGCATCACGCATCACGCATCACGCATCACGCATCACGCATCACGCATCACGCATTACGCATTACGCATTACGCATTACGCATTACGCATTACACATTACACATTACACACTACGCACTACGCACTACGCACTACGCATCACGTTTCACGCATCACGCATCACGTTTCACGCCTCACGGACAAAGCATCCGTCCCATAAACAGAATTGTTCTTGTTCCGATATCTCGAATAAAATAGATAAACGGCTGATTAACCGTAACTTCCAGAGGCGACTCTGATCCTGATATCGGGGGAGTGAGGACAGCAGTTCCGTTTGCTGCTTCTGTGCCTGATTCGTTAACAGAAATAATCGCTTTATGCAGAACATCACCGATACATATATTCCGTGTTCCGTCAATTCCTGAGAAATCGGCAGTCCATCGGGAAAAAGCAGCCGGCATCCCTCTATTTGAAAGGATGTCTCTCAGACAGACGGTCCCGGATTCATATGCAAATTTCGGAATTCTTAGGTGTATATACTTTGATTGAAAATTTTCCGAAATTTCTTCCAGGATACTGCTGCTCAGATTGTTTTCAAATCGGACAAACTCACCAGGGTCGGGAATCAGGAGAATCATTGACAGGTTATCGTGTTTGTAGCGTAACTCTGCTGCCTGATATCCGCTGCCCTGCATATAATTGAAATAGCTGGTTTGCGACATCATCGGCGTCGTTACCCGGGTGCCATTGAGCAGATAAAACGGGCTGTTCTCTGTATCATCTCCAGGGAAGGGACGGAGCCATTCTTCCCTGAACCAGATCGCATTGGTCAGGACGAGGTTCGTGTTATTTGTAATTGCCTCTCTCGGAATCAGGTCTTTGACTTTGCCACCGGTTTTATCACATATCCATTTGTTAATAACCGCCCGGGAATCTTCAGGTTCATCCGAAAAATTAAGGAGTCTCAGCCCGGCCCCGTAATTTTCTGCCAGGGTGTCAAGAAATGATGATAGAAAAGGATAATCTGTCTGTCCCCATATCGCGTTGGCAATATTTGTACCGAATTCTTTTTCTTCCGAACTGTTGACTGTTACGTTCCGACCCGCGAGTTGTTGAGACAGCGCATTAAAAGCAGGATGAAGACGATCCTGGGGGAGTGTGAAATGAAGTGTGTCTGCCATCTGCTGTTCGGTCCCATTCCGGGCGCCTGCATATATCATTGCAAGCGACAGGGAAACAGCGTGGGGAGACCAGATAATATTCTCATTATTTCTGGAAATTGCCTGATACACTTCAACAGCAAAATCTGTGTTTCCGGAAAACAGTTCCTCCAGTTCGCCTTGTTCCGCATCCGGTGAATCATTACGGCCTGAGTCTGACTGCATAAACTCAGACTCATCAGGTGCAGGCGTTGTTGTCCAGTATTCATGCCGGATATATCGGTCATCCATTCCGAGCGTATCTTTAAAGTCATAATCCCCGTCAGCGGGGAGTTCGGAAAAGACCATGATATCAGGCACAGATACATGGAAAAAATTCACATCTACCCTGCCGCCGGCATCAAGCCATATCTTAACAAAAAGGTCAGGATTCTGGGAATTTCCCCATGATACATGGTCTGAGTCCGCGTAAAAATGCCCCCATATGACCTTTGCACCGGCGTCTGTAATAGCCCTTCCGCCTTCTTTCCAGACCGACTCTAAAAGTCCTTTTTCTACTGTATCAATCATCACACCTATCCTGAGATCACGGGTAATCATCACTCCCTTGGGCAAGCTCTGAGGATCTGCCGCTGACAGGCCGGAACTGGCTATGAATGCTGTTACGAATATGAAAGTGTTGAAAATAGTGGTATATATTTTTTTCATATGAGGTTCTCCTGCTGAAATTTTTGGCCTGTGCGGTTACAATTTTTGCAGAGGCAAAGCGTAACCCACCGTTTACGGAATTGCGGTGGGTTACGCTTCTCTCCACCCTGCATTTGGCAAATATGTAAAGATAGCAACATTCAGCAGATGGAAAATACCCTGAACCGCTCCGAGCGGCTTCGGCGTGAACTCAGTCGAACGATTGACAAATCGCCTGAAATGCTTGGGATTTGTCAATTCCAAGCGAGCTTTTCCGGGCTATTTTCCATCTATTGATATTACTGATATTTGCTATATATCATAATTTTTGCAGTACAGCAATTCGTAAATTTCTTCCTTTTTGTAAAGGTGGCCTTCGTTTCGCAACCCGCCGGATTGACAAATCCGGTGACATGGCTCGGATTTATCAATCCGAGTCGCCTAACGAAGATCAAGACCTGTAATGGTGTACTGGTTTATGGAATCGTTTTAGCGTTTATGAGAGATAAATCGGCCACCACGAACAAATTACCCGGTTGACAAAATTCCGGCCAGTTTACTGATTAAATACACATTCTGATTATAATTTACAAGATTTTTTTTGAAACAATAGTTCAGACAGTTTTTCCAATCTCTCTGCATATCGTCATTATAACTTTTAACATTGTCTTCTTTTTTGAAATGATTTTTCCGCCATTATTATCATTGATATATTACTATATATGTTAATGGAAACAAATTATCTGCTTGTATTTAAAGCCTGATTAAACTGATCTGGAAACATCTGAGAAACGAGAATCACCATGCTTTAGGTAGGTAAAAATGGACCTTGATTAAGTTTATCCGCAGGAAGATGTCAATGGTGACGGAACTGCTGATGTAGGGATTATGAAACGATATGTGACGTGAATATCGTTGGACGGAATTACCCGCTGTACAGATGTAAACGAGGATGGGAAGATTTAGTACGGAGGATATTATTTATATTTTGGAGAGTGCTGCATGAAGGTAGCGTAATCTTTCAGATTGCGACGGAGAGGGCAGAACCAGTGAGGGCATTCTGAAAGAATATGAGCAAGCAATATACGAATCTCAGATTACACCAAGCTTCGGCAATGTTTTAACGAGAAATTAAGTCATTGCTATTTGTTTTTTGGCTATTGTAATTTAGGCATCTTTCATAAAAGCTGAAAAGCAGTTTACACTTTTCCTGACTGCAGAACGACTTTTCAAGTCGTTCGGAACGATTTGAAAAATCGTTCTGCAGGAAAGTGCAAACTGACAAATGAAGGATGCCGTAATTTAGGTGATTTCCGGAAAAGAATATACCAAGTGCGGTTTGTAGTTCCGCCTTCAGGCGGCTTAACACCGCCTGAAGGCGGAACTACTACACCGATTCGTAAATCCCCCCCTTTTTTAAAGGGGGGCCAGGGGGGATTTCTGCCGTAACATTTTTTTTTAGCAACGTAAAATCCCCCGGCCCCCTTTAAAAAAGGGGGGGGACGAACTTAAAAAGTGGTGTACTACAAACTTCGATCCGGTATGTTTTTTATTGGAAATCACCTTATTTGTGATTTGGCTATTGTAATTTATCCTTTGCTACCTCTGTTTAAGCACGACCAGTGTCAAATCGTCATATCTCTCCTGGGTGCCGATAAACCTGTGGACATCATCAATCACTGCCTGCTTGATTTCTTCAGCCGACTGGTCCCATTTCTGGCTGATCACATGACAGAGTCGCTGCAATCCGTAAAATTCTTTATCCGTATTTTCCGCTTCTGTAATTCCGTCTGAGTATAAAACCACCCCGTCCCCCGGTCCCAGTGAAATGATTGTCTCATTCACAAATCTGTCAATATTTTCATCCAGACCAATGGGAAATCCCAGGTCAACCGTATCCACCAGTTCAATCCCGCCGCCTTTCCGCACCACAATCATCTCTTCATGCTGGCCGCTCAACTTCACCTGTCCTGCCTTATAATCAATCATCGCCAGGGTCAGGCTTTTATCAATCTGGGTACGCTGAACATTATCATAAATGACACGGTTGAGAATGCCCAGGAAGCGGACCGGATCAGTTTCGCCGCTGAGTAAGAGGGTACGGACAGCAGTCTGTGTCATCAGCATCAGAACACCGCTTTCCAATCCGTGCCCGGTTACATCGCCGATGCTGATTTTGGTGCTCCCGTTATGCCGCAGGACATCGTAGTAATCCCCGCCGACCTCATCAGCAGGCTCCATAAATCCGACAATTTCCAAGCCTTCGATCTGATCCAGTTCTTCTGATGCAGGTAGTACCATCTGCTGTAAACGCCGGGCCACATCCAACTCCGCTCCCAATCTGAGGTTTTCTGCCCTGAGGCCTTTATTCAGCTCAGTGATCTCCTCATTTGCAACCGCCAGTTTATCGGTGGCTTCCTGCAACTGTTTGGTTCGTCCCTCAACTTTTGCTTCCAGATTATCTGTCAGGTCTTTTATGGCCAGCCTCATTTTTTCCACATCAGATACCAGGAGACCAAGTTCATCATTACTATCTGATTTGACAGGAATATTATAGTTACCTTCAGCGATTTTCCTGGCTGAATCCACCAGGGACTCAATCGGCTGGGTGATTTTATCTGCCATATGCCTGATAAACAGGTATCTGATAAGCAGTGAAATGATACCGAGAAAGATTAATATCGCAATAGTCGTGTTTCGCGTACGGATGCCATCTGCAAGAGCTTCCCGGAGGGCCTTGTGCATGGACCTGGTGCTGATACCATAGCGGATAAATCCGGCAATTTCATTATCAATTCTCACAGGCGCCGCGAATTCGATGACCTCCTCATTATCATAAGTATATATTTTATGATAATGATCTTTCAGAGAACCTGCCCATTGAGAAATTTCATCTGTAAGCGGATCATTATTCAAAGGGGTGCCGGAAGGGTTTTCAGATGTAGCATAGGCCCAGGGCATATAATTTGCATCCATGTATATCCCATAAACGATATCAGCATCTTCTTTCACCGTTGATGAAACAAGGTCACGGATAGCAGTAAACGCATAATCTTCTGCCATTCCGGTCATAGCCATGCTGTTATTGTTTGCAAGCGTATCGCCATTGGCAATAATAGAGTTGCGAACATTATGCTCGGATTTTTGTATGCTTTTGTTTACAGCGCGGATATCTTTGAGCGTGATCACCGACAGCACCACAATAAAAATAAGTGAGATTGTGATCATTGTATTGGTGATCAGTTTTGTCTTTATGGATACAAATTTTTTCATCCTTATCCCCTGTTAGTATCAGTAGATCGAAAACTTTCCTAACACTTTTAATTACAGCCTGCAGAACAATTTTTCAAATTGCTTAAACGGACTCTTGACAGTCTTTTAAAAAAATGGACATTCAGCTTTTTATTTGTATATCAAGATATTATAATAGCCAGGAAATGTGGCCTCATAAATAAAAATTTTATCTGATTACTCATATTACTAGCTTATTTAAAGGATATCTTGCCGTTATGAATTACTGTTTTCTTGTTTTAATTTTATATAATCAGATTGTTGTATACCATA
>JAUCGG010000118.1 GCA_030378015.1 Desulfococcaceae bacterium HSG8 | reverse complement strand
TTTCGTTTTATAAGGTTGAGATTTTTTATGTATGTGCTTATACTGTAGTTCATTCATGATTCTATCAGATATGGTATGGTAAGAAAAAATAATGGAAAAACAGTTACAACAGACAACAGACAACGACCAGCAGTCAAAAATGAGCCTGTTACGGATGCTTCCCGGAACAGATCACATTCTTGAGCTTGCAAAGGAAGACATTTTTTTTGAAAATATACCCAGATCCCTTCTTCTCCGGGCTGTGCGCGAAGTTATTGAGAATTATCGAAGACTTGTTCTTAACGGGGATAAGAGTATAACAGAAAACCGCCTGTCAGACCCGGTTATCCTTGAGGCAGTAAAGGGCTATGTAAAAAATAAAATGTCGCCGAATCTCAGGCGCGTGATAAATGCCACAGGTGTCGTTATTCATACCAATCTCGGACGTTCATTACTTGCTTCCGATGCAATTGAAAACCTCCTGACCATTGCAGGCACGTATTCAAACCTGGAATTTGACCTGTCAGCAGGAAAACGAGGGTCAAGATACAGTTGTGTTGAAGATATACTGTGTGAAATCACGGGCGCTGAAGCAGCTATGGTTGTCAACAACAATGCCGGAGCCGTCTTTATCTGCTTGGAGACCCTTGCCAAGGGAAAAGAGGTGATTGTATCCAGGGGAGAGCTTGTGGAAATCGGCGGAGCGTTCAGAATCCCCGATGTGATGGCAAAAAGCGGCGGCATTTTAAAAGAAGTCGGTACAACCAACCGCACCCATATGAAAGATTATGTCAATGCCATTGGCGATGACACTGCCCTGCTGTTAAAAGTCCATAAAAGCAATTACAGCGTCGTGGGATTTACCGCGGAGGTTTCACTTAAAGAACTGGCTGCCTTGGGAGCAGAACATCATATACCTGTGATGGAAGACCTGGGCAGCGGAATGTTTATTGATTTTTCAAAATACGGCATGATAAAAGAGCCTACGGTCCAGGATTCCGTGGCAGCCGGGGCAGATATTGTCACGTTCAGCGGCGATAAGCTCCTCGGGGGCCCCCAGGCGGGGATTATTGTGGGGAAAAAGGATATCGTTTCTGAAATCAGACAGAATCCTCTCAACAGGGCCCTGCGGATTGACAAGCTCACGCTTGCCGCGCTGGAAAGTACGCTTCGTCTCTACAGGGAACCGGAAAAGGCTGTCGAAGCCATCCCCACGCTGAGGATGCTAACCCTGCCTTTTCATCTGATTGAACAAAGAGCGGGGCAACTGGAGGAAATGCTGAAATCCTCGGCTGGTTCCCGTCTTCACATTGAGCAGATGAACCGATCCTCACGGGTCGGCGGCGGATCGTTACCCCTCCAGGAGCTTCCCAGCAAATGCCTTGGGATCAAGGTCAGAGGAATGTCGGTCAATGTTGTTGAGACATTTATGCGTGAAAACATGCCGCCTGTGATCGGAAGAATCGAGGAAGATTTTTTTATGATGGATCTCCGCACAATAGAACCGGAGGAGTTTCCGATCATTAAGACAGCTTTTGACATGATGCTGAAAAAGGAGTAGTACACCACTTTTTAAGTTTGCCCCCCTTTTTAAAGGGGGCCGAGGGGATTTTACGTTACTAAAAAAGGGGGTTGCGGCAAAAATCCCCCCCGGCCTCCCTTTAAAAAAGGGGGGAGGAATTTACAAGTTGATGTAGTAGTATCTGCGGAGTGCAAAGCTTGCTTTGCGATTGTTTCGGCACAAAGCAAGCTTTGTACTCCGCAGTGCCTGAGCTACAGATAATTCATCTGAGTATTAACGTACCCCTTCCGGCAGATAATACCCGGAGGGTTACATATCCGGCCCGGCCATCCCGGGCATCAAGGAGAAGAAAAGTCAAACGGGACCCAAATGCCAAGCATCTTAGACTGATTGCTGCCATGACACAGGATCAGCGGGAGTTATATCGCAGCCGCATTTCCACCCAGGAGTTTCTGTTTTCCAAAACAGATTCTATTGTCCGGGACGATGCTTCTGACGCTCTGACCCTCTCCCTGCTGAAAGAAGGAGCCGCTGCTCTGTCAATAGAATTCCCGGATATGCTTACGGGAAAGGCATTTATCAGGGATGCCATGCGGAAACTCGAAGCTTCGTCAGCCTTCGGGGGCATGACCATCCGGATTGACGCGTTTCCGGGCATATCCGACAAAAGATATGCGTTAAATTTGCTGATAGACACTGCCAAAGCTGTTGACGGGGTCTGTGATTCAGAGGAAACCGGGATGTGGGGTCTTGTCGGGAGGGACATGTTCGGATGCTTTTTCCCGGGCAAAGATGAATCAGCCTGCCTGAAACTTGCAGCCAGGGTGCGGAAAAATCTTGCACATCGGAAAGGCAGCGTAAGTATCGGCGCTGCCATATATCCTCTTTTGCATTTCAAAAAGGAACAGATCCTTCTGAATGCCCGAAAAGCTCTTGATCATGCTGCATTTTTCGGCCCGGGCAGTATTGTCGCATTTGATGCGGTAAGCCTGAATATCAGCGGCGACAAGCTGTACCAGAAGGGAAATGTTCACGGGGCCATCGAAGAATTCAGAACAGCGTTGCTGCTGGCTCCTTCTGACGTGAATGTTCATAACAGCCTCGGGGTCTGCTACGGGGTGCTGGGTTCGTATAAAAAATCACTGGAAGAGTTCGAACTGGCGGTCCGTCTTGATCCCGGTGAGGTCATGGCGTTATATAATGCAGGTTTTGTCAACATGCTGATGAGCAACAGGGGCAAAGCACTGGAATACTTCTCCGAGGCGGAAAAGGCGGGGGAAGATGTGTTTGAAGTGGCCTTTCAAACCGGAAGGATATATCTTGAAATGAAAAAATTCCCAAGCAGCAGGGAGTATCTTGAGAAAGCGGTCGAACTCCGGCCCGAATCGGGACCCGCATTTCGCTATCTTGGTGAATGCTACGCGGCCATGAACATGGCGAATGAGGCGATTCAGGCATATAAAAAAGCAATCAGGCAAAATCCTTATGACGCATCTTCCCTTTCAGCCATCGGATGTCTCTTTGATATCCAAGGAGAGAACCCCGATATTTCGACAGTTTTTTGTCAGCACAGCGTGGAGATTATGCCTGAAAACGGTTTGTACAGGCACAGGCTCGGTATGCTGTATATGAAACAGAAACGGCTGGAGGAGGCATTGGAAGAATTTATCAAAGCAGCAGAACTGGGGCACAGCGATTCAACTCGGTTTATCAAGAAAATTCGTAAAAGGCTTACGGACGACGAATCTTAGTACTGTGTTCCAAAATTAATGTTCGGATACAGAACACGGAGTGCAAAGCTTGCTTTGCGAGGATTCTCGTTCCCAGGCTCTGCCTGGGAATGCATTCCGGGAGGCTCTGCCTCATGTTTCAGCCAAAAAAAACAATGCACTAATCGGAATGCCTCGCAAGGCAGAGCCTGGGAACGAGTAAAGGACGGGAATTTCTACTGTGAAAGAAGAAAACATGAAAGATATAATTGCCAATATCCTGGATGAAAGCATCCGGGTAAAAGAGAAATTCATAAAGGATAACACTGAGCTTATTATCAGATGTGCGGACAGAATTGCAGCATGCATCACTTCGGGTCACAAAGTCCTAATTTTCGGTAACGGAGGCAGCGCGGCAGATGCCCAGCATATTGCTGCGGAATTCGTAAATCGTTTCCAGATCGAACGCCCTCCCCTTGCCGCCCTCGCCCTGACAACCGATACATCTGTCATTACAAGCATCGGGAATGACTACCACTTTGACGAAATTTTCGCCAAGCAAATCCGCGCTCTGGGACAGAAAGACGATATCGCCATCGGCATCAGTACCAGCGGGAATTCGGGGAACGTCATCAAAGCAGTGGAAGCGGCAAAGCCCGCCGGGATTTTCACCATCGGCTTCGCGGGCCCCGGCGGAAAGCTGGCGGAATGTGCGGACATGATTTTTGCTGTAAACTCTGATGTAACCGCAAGAATCCAGGAATCCCATATCACGCTGGGGCATATCCTGTGCGATCTGGTTGACAGAATCCTGTTTCCCGTGCAGGCGGGATGAGTTTTTTTACCGCAGAGAACACAGGGTTTCCGCAGAGATAAGAGAGGTCTTTTTTATGAGTAACTTGGCAATTGAGTATGAAAACGATTTCTTTATATGGATTACCCGCAATGTCGCTCTGTTAAGACAGGGCAGATTATCTGAAATTGATGCGGAAAACATTGCTGAAGAATTGGAGACCATGGGAAAAAATCAGCACCGCGAATTAATCAATCGGCTCAAAGTATTGTTTGCCCATCTGCTGAAATGGCAATTTCAGACCGATCATCGCTCAGGCAGTTGGAAAGGATCAATAGTCAAACAGAGGCAACAGATCAGGCAATTATTGGAAACCAGTCCGAGTCTGAAACATAAAATTGATGAGAAACTGACAAAAGCTTATGCAAATGCTGTGGAATATGCTGCTATCGAAACCGGCTTTTCCGAGACTGATTTTCCCCAGACCTGTCCCTATTCTTTGGAACAGGCCCTGGAGAAAAATTTTTATCCCGGAAACGGCGGATAACTTGTAGGGTGGGTGGAGCGCAGCGTAACCCACCAAAAACCGTCAGCCTATCGATGATGGTGGGTTGCGCTGCGCTCCACCCACCCTACATAAACACTCGCAAAGCAAAACTTCGGCGTGAGTCGAACGCTTTGCACTCCGGGATACCATTTACGAAACGAATTACGTAGGAAATCATCATAATGTCACGGACTTTTACCCCCATAGATTTAACCCCGCTGAAAACCTATCCCATTTCACAACGAAAAAGCAAGGTCTGTGCGGATGATTTTGCATCTCCCTGGAAAAAAGGCGGGAGTTTTGGAGATTTTCTTGAAAACCTCCCCGGCATCCTTGGGGCAAGTGATATCCGGGAGGTCATCTCTGCCATTTCAGCCGCTTTTAAAAGCAAAAAGACCATTATGCTTGCAATGGGCGCGCATGTGATCAAGGTCGGGCTGAATCCGATTATCATTGACCTCATGAAACGCGGGATAATAACGGCTGTGGCAATGAACGGAGCGGGGATCATTCACGATTCCGAACTTGCCATGGCAGGGCAGACCTCGGAAGATGTGGCCGTGTCCATCGGGGATGGAACATTCGGCATGGCGAAAGAAACCGGAGAATTTTTAAACAGCGCGATACAGAAGGCGGATGAGGAATCTGTCGGACTGGGGCAGGCAGTGGGCATGTCAGTTATTGAAAACCGGATGCCCTTCATGGACAAAAGCATCCTCGCGGCAGGAGCCAGGTTTGGCATACCGGTCACAGTTCATATTGCCATCGGAACGGACATCATCCATATGCATCCCGGATTTGACGCAGAGAAAGCCGGCGGAGCAAGCCACAGGGATTTTAGGACTTTCGCATCTGTTGTCTCGACCTTGGAGCGCGGGGTCTATCTGAATGTGGGATCAGCAGTTATTCTGCCGGAAGTCTTTTTAAAAGCGATTACCCTTGTGCGTAACCTGGGGCATCTTGTGAAAGACCTGACCACGGTGAATCTGGATTTCATCCGCCACTACCGGCCCATGACCAATGTGGTGAACCGGCCCACGTTGGAGGGCGGGAAAGGCATTAACCTTGTGGGACATCATGAGATCATTTTGCCGCTGATTGCCGCGGGAGTTATTGAGGAAGTTGAAGTTTGAAAACTCAATTAACGCCATACTCAACTTTTTTTAACTCGGAGAGAAGAGATGTGGCTTGAATTCCCACAAATCTTCTTAAATTATAAACAGACTTATAAACAAGTGACTTGACTATGAATCCGTATCGTGAATTCGAATGAACTAGTCCTCGGCTTGTTTCTCAAATTTCAAAGAAAGCTTATTATTTGAAATTATGCTATGAAAAATATGCAGTTATTTGAAAAAACGAAAGAAATCGAGTCGCATTTCAAATCAGACTCGAACATCGTTCTTTATCATGGCGATGTAAATGATTTTCTGAAAACCATACCTGATAATTCCGTAAGTCTGATTGTCAGTTCTCCGCCTTACAATTTGGGTAAAGAATACGAAAAGAAAGTTGCTATTAAGGAATATTTGGAAACTCAGACACAGACCGCAAAACATTTTTACCGTATTTTAAAAAACACAGGCAGTATATGCTGGCAGGTAGGCAACTATGTAAAAGAAGGCGAAGTATATCCGCTTGACATTTATTACTATGATATCTTTAAAAATTTGGGAATGTTTCTGAGAAACAGAATCATCTGGCACTTCGGTCACGGTCTGCATTGCAAAAACAGGTTTTCAGGGAGATATGAAACCATATTATGGTTTTCAAAGACAAAAAAATACATTTTCAACCTTGATCCGGTCAGGGTTCCTTCAAAGTATCCCGGTAAACGTCATTATAAAGGAGCCCAAAAAGGGCAGTTGTCCGGGAATCCGAAAGGAAAAAATCCTTCGGATGTATGGGAAGGATTGTTAAACGATTGGGATGAGGCTGTATGGAACATACCCAATGTGAAATCCAATCACTGCGAAAAAACGGTTCATCCGTGTCAGTTTCCGGTCGAGTTGGTTGAAAGATGCGTTCTTGCACTGACCGATGAGGATGACTGGGTATTTGATCCTTATGCCGGTGTGGGCTCGTCTCTGATTGCCGCTGTCAAAAACAACAGGCGTGCGATGGGAAGTGAGAAAGAATCTGATTATGTTAATATTGCCCGTAGGCGCATTGTTTCTTTTTCAAATGGAACATTGCGCCTGAGACCTATGGAAAAACCCGTTCACAAGCCGACCGGAAGAGAAAGAGTGTCACAGATTCCTTTGGAATGGAAAAATAAATGATTATCGCAGGAGTATATTCTTTTAAAAAAGGTAAAGAAGTAATTGAAGAAAAGTTCGGTAATGAATTGATTGAAATCAAGAGATGTATAAACGCCGTCGATAGCGAGAAACACAAAAGTAAAATAAGCAAAGAGAAAACTATGATGGGTAAGACACTATACAGCCCACCTTCTTTGAATGAATCTTTTAAAAAAGAATTTAATAAATCAGATTGGTATGCCCGCAAAGTTCCCTGTAAATATCCGACAGAGTACTATGTTGGCAACTATCAGGCTCCGCCAATATCTACCTCTGCATATCGTGAGATGGACTTTGTTAAAAACAGACTTGGCGTAGAGGTTCAATTCGGCAAGTATGCTTTCATGGTCTATAATGTTTGCGCCAAAATGACTATTTTCAATAAATTAAAAATAATTGACGCAGGAGTCGAGATTGTCCCGGTCAGAGAATTTGCAAATGATATGTCAAGCGGAGTCTCCTATTTTGAGCAGTTTATATGGGATTTGGAGCACAGAGGTGTTTCTGACATTGATATTCCTGTACTCATATTAGGTATAGCCGGGAATTGATAAGCCAGTTAAGCAATATCAACCGGAGGATGGAGCGGCTACCTTCGGGGTACCCTCATCCTCGTGATAAACAAGCCCTCACATACTCATGATCGGGCTGAAAATACAGGAGGAAAATAAAATGCCAATATACGAATATCACTGTGACAAATGTGATCATAATTTTGAATACCTGGTGTTCGGGAGTGACGAGCCAGAGTGCCCCGAGTGCAAAAGCGGGGGAGTTCATAAGCTGATGTCCGCGTGCGGTTTTGTGAGCAAAGGAAGCGGGGGCCAGACGGTCAGCAGGGCTGCTGCGGATTCATCATGCAGCGGATGTTCGGCAACCAGTTGCACGAGTTGTGGACACTGATGAAAAAGCCTATTAAAATCGGAACAAGAGGGAGCAAGCTCGCGCTCTGGCAGGCAAAATGGGTCAGGTCTGCGATCATCCGCTCCCACCCTGGCATGGAGGACAAGGACGTCGAACTTGTCATTATAAAAACCAAAGGCGATAAGATTCTTGACGTCCCCCTTGCAAAAGTCGGCGGCAAAGGGCTTTTTGTCAAGGAAATAGAGGAATCCCTTTTAGAAGGCCGCACGGATATTGCAGTTCACAGCATGAAAGATATGCCTTCTGAAATCCCTGACGGCCTGTGTATCGGTGCGATCCCGGAACGTGAAAATCCGAGAGATGTCCTGATCTCCAAAAACGGGCTTCCCTTTTCCGAACTGCGGCCAGGAGCCTGCATCGGCACAAGCAGCCTGCGGAGATCTGCCCAGTTGCTTCATGTAAGGCCGGATATCGTCATATTGCCCCTGAGAGGAAATCTTGACACGCGCCTGAAGAAACTTGAAACTGAGAACCTGGATGCAACGATCCTCGCGGCCGCGGGTGTGAGGCGGATGAATCTTGAGGACAGGATAGCCGAGTACCTGGATGAAAATATCATGCTGCCGGCCGTGGGGCAGGGTGCGCTGTGCATTGAAACCCGGGAAAATGATCCTGACATCACGCCCCTCATCTCCCCTCTGGATCATCATGAAACCAGGATAGTAGTTACAGGAGAGCGAGCCTTTCTGAACCGTCTCGAAGGCGGGTGTCAGGTTCCCATTGCTGCCCACGGTAAGCTGGAAGGAGAGACATTTACGCTTCGCGGACTTGTCGCTGATGTTGAAGGAAAAACCATAGTCCGAGAAACCATCTCAGGCCCTGAAACAGAATCCGAAAGCATCGGAATCCGACTCGCAGAACGTCTGCTGGGAATGGGGGCGAAAGAGATATTGGATGGGCTGATGAGTAATGCGTGATGCGTGATGCGTGAAACGTGAAACGTGAAACGTGAAATGTGATTAATGAAAATAAATAATATATGTTGATGTTATGAGATCACGCATCACGTTTCACGCATCACGTATCACGCATCACGTATCACGTATCACGTATCACGTATCACGTATCACGTATCACGTATCACGTATCACGTATCACGCATCACGCATCACGCATCATGTTTCACGTTTCACGTTTCACGTTTCACTCTTTAATGGAATAAAAAATGAAAAAAGGTAAAGTCTATCTGGTCGGCGCGGGCCCCGGTGATCCTGGTCTGATCACAGTAAAAGGCCTGGAATGTATCCGGCGGGCTGATATCATTATTTATGACTATCTCGCGTCGCCGACCTTGTTGAAATATGTCTCCGGAAATGCCGAGATGATCTATGTGGGGAAAAAGGGCGGGGATCATACTTTATCCCAGGACGGCATTAACGCGCTGATTGTGGAAAAGGCAAAGGCCGGATTGGTTGTGGCCCGTCTGAAGGGCGGTGATCCGTTTATTTTCGGGCGGGGCGGCGAAGAAGCGGAAATCCTGGTGGGGGAAGGAATTCCGTTTGAAATTGTGCCAGGAGTCACGTCGGCTATTGCCGCGCCTGCGTATGCGGGAATCCCGCTTACGCACCGTGAATTTACCGCTACCGTCGCTTTTGTGACCGGTCATGAGGATCCGACTAAATCCGAGTCTAACATTGACTGGGCATCTCTTGCAAAGGGTATCGGAACCCTTGTATTTCTCATGGGGGTAAAGAACCTGCCCAATATCACACGGGAACTGCTTGACCACGGTATGCGCCCTGATACGCCCGTTGCCCTGGTCAGATGGGGAACTACGCCGGGACAGGTTACGCTCACAGGAACCCTTGATACCATCGTGGAGCGGGTAAAAGCAGCGGGTCTGAAAGCCCCGGCAATTATCGTGGTGGGAAATGTCGTAGGTCTGAGAGACACTTTGAAATGGTATGAGAACCGCCCCCTCATGGGAAAGCGGATTGTTGTCACCCGTGCGCGTGAACAGGCGAGCGATCTGGTGAACCGCCTTTCCGACCTGGGTGCGGAGTGCCTGGAATGTCCCACCATCCGTGTGATGCCCCCGGCTGATGACAAGCCCCTGGATGGGGCCATCGCAAACCTTTCCGAGTATGACTGGATCGTTTTCACCAGCGTCAACGGGGTGAAATTCTTTTTCGAGCGGCTTTTTGAAACAGGCAGGGATGTCCGAGCGCTCGGCACGTTACGCACTGCGGCTATAGGGCCCGTAACCGCGGAAAAGCTTCTCAGTTTCGGACTCAGGAGCGACATTATCCCTGAAACCTATCGGGCGGAATCTGTTGTGGAGGCTTTCCAGAACGAAGATGTGAAGGGGAAAAATATCCTGCTCCCTCGTGCAGAAGAGGCAAGACCTGTGCTTCCTGTGGAACTGAGGAAAATGGGAGCAAGGGTTGACGAAGTCACTTCCTATCGCACGGTACAGGCCCATGATAACGCGGAACTCCTGCTGAAACGTCTCAGGGAGGGAACCGTTGATATGGTCACGTTTACGAGTTCATCCACTGTAAAAAATTTCAAAGCAATCCTCCCCGATGAATCCCCGGAAGACCTGATGAGCGGCGTCACCGTCGCGGCCATCGGGCCTGTGACTGCCGACACTGCAAAGGAACTGGGATTCGATGTTCACATCATTGCGGAATCATATACCATACCCGGGCTTTGTGAGGCGATCCTGCGGTATTATCAATAGATAGGGGACTAAGAAAAAACGTATTATCCCGACAAGCCTGAGGAGTGCAAAAATAGAGCGAAGCGGTTTTTTGCATTTTTTTGAGGCGGCGCAAAAAACCGCTTCGCTCTATTTTTGCACTCCTCTGTGGGACGATGCGTTTTTCCGAGTGCCTGAAGCAGTTTGATTTTCCGAAGTTTTCAAAACTTAGTACTCCGTTTCAGAAATAATGTCCGGGTTGCACGGGCGCGATGTAACGTAATCTTTCAGATTGCGTTCTCCGCATTTATTATATGTCCGGGCGCAATCTGAAAGATTACGTTACGGATGACCGCGGAATTTTTAACCCGGACATTATTTCTGAAACAGAGCACTTAGGAAGTCTTATCTTGGAATACCCCCATGAAAATCCTTCTCACCTTCATCGGCGATAATGATTGCTATCCGAATGAAAACCCCGGGGCAATGCTCTCAATTCTTCGTCAGGAAAAATTTGATAAGGGCCGGAAGTCATCCGCAAAGGAGCTTTGGCCAATAATCCAACGGATTACAATACGGTTTATACCGCAATGTACAAAGCAGAATATTATGAAGCTGCTTTGTAAAAGAAGGAGCAGGGAGCAGGGTAATTAAAAGTGTCAGGCAGCCCTTGTTCCCAAACTCCGTTTGGGAACACACCTGCCCGGCAAACTCCGTTTGCAAAACGGAGTTTTGAGTGCAATTGCGTTCCCAAACGGAGTTTGGGAACGAGGACTGGCCCACCTGTTGACACTTTTAATTGCATCCAGGCCAGGAGCCGCAAGGCTACCGGGACTTGATCCGCACACGTTCAGGGCCAGGCTGAATAAGAAACAGAAATTTCAGAAAGGAACTTTATCATGACAGAATCTCAGACGATTCTTGATCTGTCTTCACTCCCCGAACAGGCAAGAACACAACTTTTTGATTTTTATGAATTTTTATCTAAGAAATATAACCTCGTTTCACCAGAAGAAGTTCCCGGAACATATGATCACAGAACCGATTTCACTGATCTTTTCGGTGTCTGGTCAGAAAACGATGTTCGTGAATTTTGTCGCTCTGTTGAGGAATTTGATAAAATTGATCCGGAGGACTGGCATTGAAAAATATCCTGATTGATACCAACGCATACAGCCGTTTCCTGGGCGGAGATGATAAGGTATTAAACGTCTTATCAGAGGCTGAGGTTGTATATATGTCAGTGTTTGTACTCGGAGAACTTTATGCCGGGTTCAGAGGTGGGACCAGGGAACAAGAAAACAAAAGGCTCCTCAGAAGATTTCTTCGGAAACCTATAGTAAGCCTGTTGGATGCAAACGATGAAACAGCCGAGATATTCGGCATGATTAAAGACGCATTGAAAAGGGCGGGCACACCGTTACCGATAAATGATGTCTGGATTGCCTCACATGCTCTCCAGACAGGTTCTGTTGTTGTCACATACGATTCTCATTTTAAAAATATACCGGGAATAAGACTGTGGGATTTGTAGTCCTGCCTTTACGATTCCTGTGAAATGAGAGATGCGTTAGAGGAAAGGCCGCCTAAAGGGTACTACGAACTTTTCCCATCTTCTGATAAGGAGGAATAATAATGAAATTCAATATATTAGAACGGCTGATTGCGGCACAGGTTTTCCTGTGCGTGGTGGTATGCGCCGCTTTGGGGTTTGAGCCGGTCTGTTTCCGGGATAAGGCAACGGACAGGGTAAAGAGAGGATGCCACAGGATTATGGGAAAACATGACGCGTTTCCCCGGTATGAGTGCCCGGATGAAAACGAAAAACCTGTTTCTTTTGACCCCGGTGACAGATGGGAAGTGATTGACGGGAATGATCCCCTCTGTAAGCCGCGGTCAAGAGGAAGCCTTGAAGATGATGAACTCAGGGGGGATGATGAATCTGAAAAAAAGGTTCCGATTTTCCCGGGATGCGCTCCCAGGGTTCCGGAAGGAGGATAATGCATATTGGAAAATAACGAATCTTCTGAAAACCGCCAGTGGATCGAACTGGGCACTGTTATCACTATCCTGGTTCCCATGTTTTATACCGCGGGCTGGTCTTATGCCTACAACCATTTTGATCGTTTCCACCTGGGGCTGCTGGGGCTGGATATCCTCAGGGAATATGTGTTCCTGTACAGCTTCTGGGCTGTGAGGGATAATCTTCTCATTTTCTGTGCGGTGCTGGCCGCGGCAGGAGGAATATATTTCGTGGTAAAGTATTTCCTCCTGACGCGAATGCGGGTAAATACCGGTTCCGGCAGAATCGCGGTTATGTTCCGGGCATTGTGCGTTGTGCTGGTTCCGGGTGCTGTTTTGGGGATGTTCTGGCTGTTTTATGCCTTCGGGGAGATGGCCGCGGGAAAGAATTACCGGAACCAGGTGAAAAATGATTTCCGTGCGTATCCCCGGGTGAAGGTGTGGGTGAAGCAGGAAAAGGATGACAAGAACACCTTTCCTTACTGCCTGAACCCGGGAAAGGAAAAGAAAGAGGATGATCCTGTCACCGAGGCCATGACCCGGGAATGGGGCAAGGGTTGTTACCGCCTGTTGCTCAGGAACAAGGATAACCTGTACCTGTTCTACCCGGGAATGGCAGGGGATAAAACCCCCACGGATATTATTCCCGTGGGAACTATCGAGGCAGTAAGGGTGCTGCCCGAGTATCACAGTTGCAGGGAGCCAGGGATGTAGGGTGGGTGAAGCGAAGCGCAACCCACCATATAACAGGATAACCCAAGTTTGTCCCCGCTGGGATTTTCGCGGGGCATAACAAATGGTGGGTTACGCTTCGCTCCACCCACCCTACATCGTTGCAAGGAACACTTCTCTTCCCTTTCTTATACGTCGTCCTTGTAGTTATAAAGGGGCAGGAAAAACTACAAGGAAAAAGTATAAGAAAAGGAAAATGCAGAACACTTCTCTTCCCTTTCTTATACGCCGTCCCTGTAGTTATAAATAGGGCAGGGAAAACTACAAGGAAAAAGTATAAGAAAAGGAAAATGCAAGGAACACTTCTCTTCCCTTTCTTATACGCCGTCCCTGTAGTTATAAATAGGGCAGGGAAAACTACAAGGAAAAAGTATAAGAAAAGGAAAACGCAGACCACTTCTTTTCCCTTTCTTATACGTCGTCCTTGTAGTTATAAAGGGGCAGGGAAAACTACAAGGAAAAAGTATAAGAAAAGGAAAACGCGGAACACTTCTTTTCCCTTTCTTATACGTCGTCCTTGTAGTTATAAGAGAGATAATAGAAAATCACAGAAAGGACAAATTCCAATGAAAAAACTGATCATCTGTTGTATAATCCTATCTTTGTTCGTGTTTGCCTGTGCCACGGTGCAGGACGCGAAAAAAGAGAGAGCAGAAAACCAGGAGGAAGCCCCTGGAAAACCTGCGGATGAGGTTGTAAGCACAACACCTGCCGCGGTGCAGGACGCGAAAAAAGAGGAAGCGGAAAACCAGAAGGAAACCCGTGAAAAACCCGCGGATGAAGTTGTAAGCACGGAACCGCAGGATAGCCGGGCACAGGAACACGACGAGCAATGGGTTCTGTTAAATGCCTTGGCTTTCAAAGCTTACCAAACCGGACAGTACCAGGCAGGGATAATCTTCGCCGAAAAAGCCTATCAATACGCCCTGAACCAGTTTGGCAAAGAGCACCCTTCAACCCTCACTTCCATGAACAACCTTGCCACTCTGTATAGATCGCAGGGCCGTTACGGGGAGGCCGAGCCGCTTTATAAAGAGGCTCTGCAACTGAGTGAAAAGGTGCTGGGCAAAGAGCACCCGGATACCCTCGCTTCCATGAACAACCTTGCAGAATTGTATAGATCGCAGGGCCGTTACGGAGAGGCCGAGCCGCTTTATAAAGAGGCTCTGCAACTTCGTGAAAAGGTGCTGGGCAAAGAGCACCCGGATACCCTCACTTCCATGAACAACCTTGCCGGTTTGTACGAATCGCAGGGCCGTTACGGAGAGGCCGAGCCGCTTTATAAAGAGGCTCTGCAACTTCGTGAAAAGGTGCTGGGCAAAGAGCACCCGGATACCCTCGGTTCCATGAACAACCTTGCCGCTTTGTACTATAAGCAGGGCCGTTACGGAGAGGCCGAGCCGCTTTATAAAGAGGCTCTGCAACTGAGTGAAAAGGTACTGGGCAAAGAGCACCCTTCAACCCTCACTTCCATGAACAACCTTGCCTTATTGTATAGATCGCAGGGCAGTTACGGAGAGGCCGAGCCGCTTCATAAAGAGGTTCTGCAACTGAGTGAAAAGTTGCTGGGCAAAGAGCATCCGAATACCCTCACTTCCATGAACAACCTTGCCGCTCTGTACTATAAGCAGGGTCGTTACGGAGAGGCCGAGCCGCTTTACAAAGAGGCTCTGCAACTGAGTGAAAAGTTGCTGGGCAAAGAGCACCCGGACGCCCTCGCTTCCATGAACAACCTTGCCTTTTTGTATAATTCGCAGGGCCGTTACGGAGAGGCCGAGTCGCTTCATAAAGAGGTTCTGCAACTGAGTGAAAAGTTGCTGGGCAAAGAGCATCCGAATACCCTCACTTCCATGAACAACCTTGCCGGTTTGTACGAATCGCAGGGCCGTTACGGAGAGGCCGAGCTGCTTTATAAAGAGGCTCTGCAACTTCGTGAAAAGGTGCTGGACAAAGAGCACCCGGATACCCTCACTTCCATGAACAACCTTGCCGCTCTGTACCATAAGCAGGGCAGTTACGGGGATGCCGAGCCGCTTTACAAAGAGGCTCTGCAACTGAGTGAAAAGATGCTGGGCAAAGAGTACCCGGACACCCTCAGTTCCATAAACAATCTTGCCGGTTTGTACCAATCGCAGGGCCGTTACGGAGAGGCCGAGCCGCTTTATAAAGAGGCTCTGCAACTTCGTGAAAAGGTGCTGGGCAAAGAGCACCCGGATACCCTCGGTTCCATGAACAACCTTGCCGCTTTGTACTATAAGCAGGGCCGTTACGGAGAGGCCGAGCCGCTTTATAAAGAGGCTCTGCAACTTCGTGAAAAGGTGCTGGACAAAGAGCACCCGGATACCCTCATTTCCATGAACAACCTTGCCGCTCTGTATAGATCGCAGGGCCGTTACGGAGAGGCCGAGCCGGTTCTTAAAGAGGCTCTGCAACTGAGTGAAAAGGTGCTGGGCAAAAAGCACCCTTCAACCCTCACTTCCATGAACAATCTTGCCGGTTTATACGAATCGCAGGGCCGTCACGGAGAGGCCGAACTGCTTTATAAAGAGTCTCTGCAACTGAGTGAAAAGGTGCTGGGCAAAGAGCACCCTTTAACCCTCATTTTTATGGACAACCTTGCCGGTTTGTACGATAAGCAGGGCAGTTACGGAGAGGCCGAGCCGCTTTATAAAAAAGCTCTGCAACTGAGTGAAAAGGTGCTGGGCAAAGAGCATCCGGATACCCTCATTTCCATGAACAACCTTGCCGGTTTCTACCAATCGCAGGGCAGTTACGGAGAGGCCGAGCCGCTTTATAAAGAGGCTCTGCAACTGAGTGAAAAGGTGCTGGGCAAAGAGCACCCGGATACCCTCACTTCCATGAACGGCCTTGCCGGTTTGTACCAATCGCAGGGCCGTTACGGAGAGGCCGAACTGCTTTATAAAGAGGCTCTGCAACTGAGTGAAAAGGTGCTGGGCAAAGAGCACCCGGATACCATAAATACACAATTGAACTATTTCGGATTACTGGTCAATATGGAAAAATTCCGCCCGGCTTTCCGCGTACTGAAAGGAGTGGAAGACCGCCTCCTGTCCCGTTCTTTCCAGGAGCTTTACACAACTTCCGCAGACCGGGTGAGAAGAAAATATCTCATGACCATATCGAATTTCCAGGATGTTGTATTTTCCCTTGCCCGCCAGTATCCCCGGCCCGAACATACTCGGTATGCCGCTGATGTAGCACTGCGATGGAAACAGGTGTATGCAGAAGAAGATGCTTTCCAGCACCGATTTCTACAGATCAGCTATGATCCCCGTGTCAGGGAATTAAAGGAAAAAATAGGTGAACTGAGAAGAGAGTTAAGCCACAGGATATATCACGCAAAGACAGGGAGAAATATTCCCGCTATACAAAGCGAACTCACCCTGACAGAAAGTGAGATGAGAAACAGGGCCAGGGCATTCAAACCCAGATCCGAACTCCAGGTTTCAGGCACAGATTCGGATCAGATACTGAGCCGTCTGCCAAAGGGAAGCGCGCTGATAGAATTCCGCAGGTACCGTACCGCGAATTTCAAAAAAGGTGAATTATCCGGCAAAAGCCACTGGGCAGCCTGCCTGCTTCTGCCCGATATTTATGCGGAACAGCAGGTGTTCTTTGAAGATTTGGGCGAACTGAAAGACATGATTACAGCGATCAGCAAATCAAAAAAACAGCCGGATGCCCTTTACCAGCATCTTTTGGGAAAATTTGACAAACACATCAGAAACGTGAAAACCCTGTTCATCGCGCCGGACGGATTTCTGAACCTGATCTCTTTTGCTGCCCTGAAACTCCCGGGCGGCAGATACCTGGCCCAACGCCAGCAGATCAGCCGCTTGCAGACGGGCCGCGATATTCTCGCATCTTCTCCCGCGCCCTCCTCGGACATACTGGTGGCTGTGGGCGGTGTGGATTACGGCGGGCCAAAAGGCAAAGCTCCCGGCAAAACAGCCGCTCCCCGCTCGGAAGTTAAGAAAGGCCAACTGAACGAAAAAGCAGCCAGAGACCTCAGCGATATGAAATACCTCAGACACAGCCTGGATGAAGCCAACAGAATTGCCAGCCTGTTCAAAGCCAACTGCAAGGAAGGGAAAGCCGTTATTTACACCGGAAAGCAGGCCGCGGAATCCGCATTGAAAACTCTGGAAAAGCCGCCCAGGATTCTCCACATCGCCACCCACGGGTTTTACCTCCAAAACGAAAAAACAGAAGGACTTTCAGAAGAACAGCCCCTGCTACTCTCCGGCTTGCTAATGGCAAACGCGAACCTCGGGCTAAAAGGCTGGACAGACGAAAACGGGGATGACGGACTGCTTTACAGCCTGGAAGCCCTGGGACTCAACCTACAGGGAACAGAACTGGTCTCGCTTTCCGCATGTGATACCGGCAAAGGCGTGGTGGATTACTCCGAAGGGGTTTACGGGCTGGTACGAGCGTTCCGCACCGCGGGAGCAAAGGCCGTACTCATGACCCTTTCCCCCGTGGGAGACCAGGCATCCAAAGAGTTTTTCACAAAATTCTATGACACCTGGCTATCCTCCGCTGACAGCCCGACCCCTGCCGAGGCATTGCACCGGACCCGCCTGTATTTCATCAGTCATCCTGAAGAAGAATATCGGAATCCGGCGGTGTGGTCGCCATATGTCATGGTGGGCGGGAATGAATAATCAGCAGATCGAAAACTCTTTGCAACATGAAACCCCGGCATACCCCCCCCTTTTTAAAGGGGGCCGGGGGGATTTTTTATCATATAAACGGTCATGACCCGTCGCTCACAACGAAATATGAGGGAGATGTAGTTTGCGGACATATTCAGTCCCATATTTTCCGGGTATCCGTCCGGGACGCGTCATCTCATAATGCCTTGGGATTAAAATCCCAAGCTACGTTACCCTGCCCCTCAGGGGCATTATCCGGGTCGTTGCAGGGCGGGGTTCTGGCCGCACATTGCCCCGGAGAGGCACGGTTAACATAGCCCGGGATTTTAATCCCGGGTCGGGGGCAGATCACGGTTCAGAGTGTAGGGTGGGGCTTGCCCCACCAATTTTGGTTATCATTAATTATTTGAAATTATTAATTATTAGAATCGGTGGGGCAAGCCCCACCCTCACTGCCATTAAGTTAAGAGTCGGAGCGACCTGATAATGAGGCATAACTTACTGAAATAACATCTTCGTCAGCG
>JAUCGG010000117.1:7468-18476 GCA_030378015.1 Desulfococcaceae bacterium HSG8 | reverse complement strand
TTTTTCCGGTTCTTTCAGAATTACTCTTTTTACTTATTCTGACCTTGAAAATATTATAAAATATAACTATTCTTTTTTAAATCAGATTTTTGACAAACTAGTAATGAATCCATCACAGACTTTGACTAGTGCAAATAAGAGTGCGAAAATACAACAATCCTGCATTTAACATACTGAATTAAAACCTATTTTGCAGGATGCCCTATTTTGGTTAGACTCGAATCAATTCCCTGATTGATGCCTTTGTCTCGCCCATAAATATGACTTCAGCGTATATCAGCAGAATTTCCAAAGGGGATTTCCCGGATGAAATAACGGAGGAATATAAGGGAGACTTCAATGAAATCAGAAAAAGCATCAATCTGCTGATATCGAATCTCAGGGGAACCGTTCAGATGGCTGAAAAAATAGCGGAAGGTGATCTGACTGTGCGGGTGAATACTCTTTCGGACAGGGATATGCTCGGAAAATCTCTGACCCGGATGGTTAAAACAATAAAAATGATCGTAGGGAATATCAGTCTTCTCACAAATGCGGCTCTGGAGGGAAAACTCGGCACCCGGGGTGATTCAGGCCGATTCGGCGGCGAATATGCCCGGATCATACGAGGGGTCAATAAAACCCTGGATGCCGTGGTCACGCCGTTAAGGACCACAGCCATGTATGTTGATCGGATTTCCAAAGGAAATATCCCGGAACCCATCGGGGATGAATACAGGGGGGACTTCAACAATATCCGGGTCAGTCTCAATACCATGATCCGAAACCTCATCCGGTTTGCCGAAGCTGCCGAGCGGGTTGCTCGCCGGCACCGAGCAACTGAGCAGCAACGCGGACCAGATTTCCCAAGGAACATCTGAGCAGTCCGCAGGAGTTGAACAGATATCCGCTTCCATGGAACAGATGAGCGCGATGGTCAGCCAGAATGCTGAAAATGCGAAGCAGAGCGCGCTCATTGCCGAAAAAGCCGCACGGGATGCAAGGAAAGGCAGCCATTCTGTGAAAGAGACAGTTCAGGCTCTGAAGACAATATCCGAAAAAATTATGATCATCGAAGAGATCGCCGGCCAGACCAATATGCTGGCACTGAACGCGGCCATCGAAGCAGCCCGTGCCGGGGAACACGGCCAGGGGTTTGCCGTGGTGGCGGCCGAGGTGAGGGAACTGGCAAAAAATACACGGAGCGCGGCCCGGGACATCAGTGCCCTTTCCGTATCCAACTTGGGGATTGCGGAGAAAACCGGAGAACTTCTGGAAGAAATGGTCGCGGGCATACAGAAAACCTCGGAACTGGTTCATGACATCAGCGCATCCGCCAACGAACAGGCGGGCAGTATCGGCGAGGTGAACAATGCCATGCAGCAACTGGATCAGGCCATCCAGGAAAACGCGGCCTCCATTGAAGAGATGGCGGGTTCGAGCCGGGAATTCTCATCCCAGGCCGAGCGGCTTCTGGAGGTGGCTTCGTTTTTTAAGATATCCGAAGAAATGCGCAGGCAGTTGCAGGGAACCATAGCCGAAGGACATAAACTGTTCATAGACCTGGAAGCCATGCCCGAATCTGCGAGAAAAGTGTTTTTGAAATACATGAGGCCGGTTCCCGGGGACGAGGCAGATGCGGATGAAATATGGGAAGTCTCTGAAAAAGATAAGGCCGTGCAGGAAGAAAAAACTGCTGAATCTGTAACCGGTAAAAAGAAAAGCGGGGCACTGGTCGAAATACAGGGTTCCGATGACACTGATTTCGAAGCGTACTGACATTTAACCGCCTGTAAGCTGCTTCGAAAGTGGTGACACGATTTCTGCCTGAATCTGAGGAATATCGGAGGGAGAACAAGATGTTTGGAAATACGAGAAGAGGGTTTTCATGCTAAAACTGCCTGAGAACTACACAGATTGCATTTAATAAGGATTGATTTCCGTTCAGCCAACTACCCGATCATCCTTACTAAATGCAATCTGTGTAGTTCCCGCCCCCTGTCTGGTCAGGATTAAAGGATTTTCCGGTACCCATCTTGTTCATCCTTTACCGTGAAAATACATGTAGCGTAATCTTTCAGATTGCGCTGTTCTTTTCGGCGCAATCTGAAAGATGTACGATACATTACCGTGAAAATACATTTTCATGACCGGGGGTGATCGCCCTGATCATGAGCGTCTGATCCTGAAAATCCGGGTTCGGACAACTCTCGCCCGCGGTGATCATGCGAAAAACCGCTTCGCTTAATTTTCGCACTCCTTTAATAAAAAGCGCTGACGATTTTCCATGTTCCGTTAACGCGTGAAAAATACATCCCCTGTCTGAACCTGGATGGTCAGGATTAAAGGATTTTCAGAATTTTCTGAAACTGCCTGAGAACTACACAGATTGCATTTAATAAGGATTGATTTCCGTTCAGCCAACTACCCGATCATCCTTACTAAATGCAATCTGTGTAGTTCCCGCCCCTGTCTGGTCAGGATTAAAGGATTTTCCGGATTTTCCGGTACCCATCTTGTTCATCCTTTACCCGTGAAAATACATGTAGCGTAATCTTTCAGATT
Organism: Desulfococcaceae bacterium HSG8; assembly: GCA_030378015.1. Lineage (GTDB taxonomy): Bacteria > Desulfobacterota > Desulfobacteria > Desulfobacterales > 4be13 > JAUCGG01. The sequence goes on along the minus strand of JAUCGG010000117.1, from coordinate 15,932 downwards.
GCGCTGTTCTTTTCGGCGCAATCTGAAAGATTACGATACACTTCGCTTTCCGTTTTGTACATTGCACGCGCCATTGAAACACGAGGCAGAGCCTCTTGAATGCATTCCCAGGCGGAGCCTCACTGCCATTAAGTTAAGAGTCGGATCAGCCTGACAGGGAGGCGTAAGTATCTGAAATAATATCTTCCCCGGCGGGCCGTGTTCCTTAACTTAATGGCAGTGAGGCGGAGCCTGGGAACGAGAGTTCTTACTTTTGGGAAATGCCTCGTTAATCAGGGCTGCGTACGGATTGGAGTCGTTTGGAACGATTTGAAAAATCGTTCTACAGGAAAATATAAACTGACAAATCACCTGACGGGTTAAAATCTGATACTTTTTAAGTTAAGGCATCTTTCATAGAAGCTGAAAAGCAGTTTACACTGGGCGCATTTACAACTTGGGGGAGCAGTCCCGGAGGGGCGACTGAAAGCTTTTCAGTCGTCCCTCCGGGACTGAAAATCACTCCCCTGACTTGTAAATACGCCCGTTTACACTTTTTCTGACTGCAGAACGACTTTTCAAGTCGTCTGGAACGATTTGAAAAATCGTTCTACAGGCACTTAATCCAGATATGTCAAAATATAGACGATTTCTCCATGCCCTATTTTTTTATCCCCGTCAACATCGGCATAAACACATACGCTTTCCGCATTCAGCCCTGTCAATAGTCTGAATGCCAGGATAAGATCGCGCAGGTCAATGGTTCCGCTCGCGTCAACATCTCCGGGATCAATTCCTTCAGCGCACGGATACACCTGGTTCACCCGAATCGCAGCCTTTTCCTCAGCAGAACTGAAAGCGGTTTTACCGCCGTTGAAGGTGGTATCTGCGGTTTGGCCCGGCAATCCGCTGCTCTTATCCCATGCACGGAATTCAAATGTGGCTATACCGAAAAAACCGGGGTTCGGCACAAAGCGAATCAGTTGGGTTTCATGACCTGCCAAGGTTCCGTCAAAAAGCATCGCACCGGTCTCCGTGTCTCCGAACCTGCCCAGTTCCGGCGTAAAATCGTTCCATCTGACGCCGTTGTCTGTGGAATACTGCCAGATACCATTGCCGTTATCCACACCTGTGACAGCGATACCGTTTACAGGTCCGTCGTCCTCATCTGTAACAGTGATATTTGCAATGAGATCCGTGACAGCAGTGCCCATGTTTTCAAATTCGCCTTCATATATGGAGAACAGCCAGGGATCCGAACCTGTATCCAATTCAGGAGCATAATTCGACCATCTCAGCCCCGCTGTAAATGAGGCGTCCGCGGTTTTTCCCCCGGCAGTGCCCCGGACCGTGATGTCTGCTTCCCCGTGCAGGTCTGTTTCAAAATCCAGGATAAGCATGTCGTCATCGTCAATGAAGGCAGTAACAAGATCGGGGTTTGTATTCTTCGCTATGTCCTTGAGGATGGTTTCATTATCAATGTCCGAGAAGACATTACCCAGGTCAATCCTGTGAGTCAGTGTATCATCAGATGCCAGCACGTCGCTGATGGGATGGGCTACCACCAGCGGGTCATCCACAGGGTTCACTGATATCTCGGCACTATCCGCGTCTTTACTGAACGGGGCAGCGCCCCCGTTGTCATCCCCCGGTTCAAGGAGGGCTTCTCCCGCTGTTTTTCCCGCGGTACCGAGGCTTCTGTCCCATGCCCGGAAGGTAAATTCTGCGGTTCCGTTATAATCCGGATGCGGTATAAAACGAATCCTGTGGTTTTCTTCAAGCAGGCGGGCATTATCCCCGAGTTCTGCAAAGCCCTCTTTTGATATGAAATCATGCCACATATTCCCCCCGTCAGAAGAATACTCCCATACACCGTCCGTGTTTTCTACTGCTGTGACAATGATGGCCTTCGTGGGTGAGCCATCCGGGTCCGTGATAGCGCCCTGGGGGATGATATCGCTGATTTTGGTGCCGTCATTGATCTCCGGGTCTTCATCTATAGCATTGAGCATCGGGGACTTATTGGGATCAAGTTCCGGTGCGGTGTTGATCATTACGGTAAATTCATCGGTTCCTGTCTTTCCGGACGATGTCGCTGAAACCGTTATGACAGTCTTTCCATGTGATCTGTCATTAAAGTCCAGGGTCAGGATATCTTCCTCAACAATAGCGGTGACAATGTCCGGATTTGTGTTCGACTCCAGTTCTGTAGTGATATAATCAGTTCCGCTATCCACATCCGTAAACACATCCAGCAGATCAACGGGCTCGATATCCGCCATTGTATGTATGCTCACCATCATATCCGGGATGGGGTTGACTGCCCTCGGGGGGTCATCCACAGGATAAACAGTGAGTTCCGCCTCATTTATCGGAACTTTGATTAAGGATTCCGTATCTTCAGTATCGGCTGTGGCTCCCGGTGTGCCGGAGGTCTTATCCCATGCTTTGAATCGGAAAGTTGTATCTCCGTAATAATCCGAATCAGGGAGAAAGCGGATACGGTGATGGCTGTCCAGCAGGCGGGATTTTTCTTTCAGATCAATGCCGGGTCCCCGGGTCTCGGTAAAATTCTTCCAGCAGTCCCCCGGGATATTCAAAATTTTATCTTCATCTTCCTGATCTTCCTCGCTTCTCTCCTCATCCCCTGTTTCCGGAGGCATCAGACAATACTGCCAAGTTCCGTACTGATTATTTACCCATGTTACAACAATGGCTGTGACGGGGTGTGTTTTTTCATCAACAATAGCACCGTCCTTGAAAATCTCGGCAATGGTATTCCCGTTATTCGCTGTATCGTCCTCTTCGACGGAGGTGAGCAGCGGTATCTGATCCACATCTGTCTCCCGGTTCTCCACTTCCACCCGGAATGTATGACGGACGATTTTTTCGCCGGATTCTGCAAGGATCGTGATAGAGGCGACGCCGTACTGGTCAGGCTCGAACGTCAGGGTCAGGATATTATTCTTAGCTGCTGTCGTGACCAGGGACGTGTTGGTATTATTCTCCACATAAGCACTGATGTCGCTGTCATCATCTGTGAAAACACTGGAAAGATCAATGGTAAGCTTTCCGGCATTTTTAGGCACGATGATATCATTAATGGGGTTGGCAGCAACCCGCAGACTGTCATCTACAGACAGAATTTTAACGACCGCGTAATCCTCTGCAGCGCTGAAGGGGTTGCCGCCACCGTGCTGAGTGGTATCCGCTGTACTGCCTGGCTGCCTGCCCTGAGACTGATCCCATGCCCGGAAAGTAAAAGAAGCTGAACCATAATAGTCCTTCAGGGGTACAAATCGGATTTTATCGTCTGCATCCAGCAGGCGGGCATTTCCATCCATGAGCACAACCTGTCCGAGAGTGCCCGAGAAATCCTTCCAAACGTCATTGCCATTCTTATCAGTTCCGGTGGAATACTGCCATCTGCCAAACTTGTTGTTCACTTCAGTGACGGCAACAGCGGTGATCGGATCAGCGATATCAGGATCATGGATAGTATCTCTGTCCGCGATAAAGCCGGTGCTGGTGAGGAACAATCCCTGCGTGAGATCAGCAACGGTATCTCCGCTGCTGTCGAATTCATCCTCCTCAATGCTTGTCAGAAGAGGAAACTGATGTATAGGAAGTTCAGGAGCATCTTCTGCAGACTGAACAGTTACGGTAAATTCGTCAGTGACTGTCTTACCATTAGAGGTGGCTGTAATAGCGATGATGGCCTCCCCATACTGATTCTCATGGTAAACAACTTTAAGCGTATTGCCGGAGATAGTGAGGGGAAGAAGACCTATCTCAGTTTGCGGTCCCACGTTCGACTCGCTATGGTTTCCAACTTCCTCCTCTATTAAGCTGTCATCATTATCCACATCATCAAAGACGGCGTCCAGATCAATCATGTCAGGGGGCGAATCTTCTTTCACAGAGATATCGGGAATGGGTTCGGCTACAAAAGGGGGGTCGTCAATGGCATGGACAGTGATCTCTGCATCATCCGCAGCAGAACTGAAGGGAGTGATGCCCCCGTTTCGGGAGGCATCCGCGGTTTCGCCGGGAATGCCTTCGCTCTTGTCCCAGGCTTGGAAGGTGAAGGTGGCGGTTCCGTCAGGGCATGGGCCGATACAGTCGCCCCCGGGATAATCAGGATCGGGGAGGAATCGTATTTTATCGCTTCCTTCAAGAAGGCGGGCGTTTTCCTTCATATAAACCTCCCTGCTCCTGATGTCGCTGAAATCCGTCCAGGAACTGCCGCTGTCCGTGGAATACTGCCAGACCCCGTTGGTGTTGTCCGCCGCGACTACTGCGACGGCTTTCCTGGGCGCGCCGTCCGGGTCAGTTATGGAATTGTCAGATAGGATATCCGAAACTGTGGTTCCTGTGTTCTCGGAAGGATCTACATCTTCGTCAATAGCGGTAAGGGCCGGGGTCAGGGTTGTATCCAGTATGGGGGCATCGTTGACCGGCGACACAGTGACGGTTACGGTGACGGAGGAGCTTCCGCCGCTGTTGTCGGAAACTTTTACCTCGAAGGTGTCCCTGCCTGACCAGTTTGTTTCCGGTGTGTAACGAATGGCTTTGCTCGCGCCGGTTCCGCTGGCTGATGCTGTGCCGTGACCCGCAGGGGAACTGACTGACCAACTGATGCTGCTGTCCTCATCGTCAGGGTCCGCGGCGTGCAGGGTCAGGGCGAATGCCCTTGGAAAGCCGTCCTCGTCCATTGTTGCTTTGGGGCTGGCTTCGGTGATGGCCGGGGGCGCGTTTACTATGAAGCTGGCAGAACAGACTTCTGGAGCCTGGTTGTAATTAACATTCCCGGGCTGTGACGCACAGATACTGGTGGTCCCGGGATCTGTTATGGTGAGTGTTGTTCCGCTGACCCTGGCAACAGAGGGATCCTGGCTGGCGAATGACACGGTCAATCCCGAACTGGCGGTTGCGGTCATTGTGAAGGTGTCGCCGACATTTATAGCAGAGGGCAGGGAGGGAGTAAAGCCGGGCGTTGTAATTGTCTGGCCGAGTTTGGTGATTGTGAGTGCGCCGCTTACATAGATGAAAGTGTAGTCGTCGTCGTCGCCTCCGCTTGCAATAATGGAATAGGAGGGTGGTGACGCGTTGCTGGTTTCTGTGGCTGAACAACTTGCTACAGGCGGGGTGTCAAGAACGCTGACGTTATCTCCTCCTACCCATCCTTCATAAGACATGGTAAACGAAGGATTGGCAGCGCCGTAGGGTTTTGATTTGTCGGCAGCAGTTATTGTTAAAGATTTTTTGCCTACTGTCAGAGTTCCGCAGGCATTTGCGGGATACCAGAAAGTATTTCCACCCTGGTAGGCGCATATTTCTGTAGAACCCGCTCCTACTATATTTATAGCAGATCCGCTTACTGTGGCAACGGATGTGTCTGAACTGGTAAGAGAAACAGGCAGTCCTGAACTAGCTGTCGCGCCTGTGAAACTTGAATCGCCATAGGTTTTAGAACTTAAATCAAGGCTGATTGACTGTGGTTTGGCCAGGACAAGGGCTTCGTACGCGCCTATATCATAGTGCGGTGTCGGGTCAGTAGCTGCTGTTCTCCGGGGGCGGGATGTGCCGCACTGATCAGTCGCGGGCCCGGAAACAGCAGCATTAATAGCCGGGCTTCCTTCTAATAAAGAATAACATTCCGTAGTACCTCCGTTGTATAAGGCAAGAGGACCTAACAGCGGATTCGATCCGATAATATTTGTATCGTCAGTATTAATTGTGCCAGCGAAGTCTGGTTCTGTTCCTGCTGAGTTGTTAGCAACAATCGTGTTTTTTATATTGACTGTTCCTCCGTCATTGTAAATTCCTCCGCCTGGAAAGCCTGTGGCCGTGTTTTCACTGAAAGTGCAGTTGGCTATGGTAGCGATACTTGGGCTTGCCGGGTTTATTTGCCAAACACATAGTCCTCCGCCTCCGAAACCTGTGTCCGTGTTTTTACTGAAAGTGCAGTTAGTTATAGTAGCGGTTCCGAGCTGAACACGCAGTCCCCCGCCTCCGTAAGTCGAATTATTTTGCTTAAAAGTGCAGTTAGCCAGATCGACAGAACCATTTTGTAAATATATTCCGCCTCCGCCTCTCCCATAGTTATTACTGAATGTACTATTTTTTATAGTGAGTTTTCCATTTAAATTGAAAATCCCCCCGCCTTTACCTAAGAGTTCGCTTCCGCCGCCCCTCCCATCATTATTACTGAATGTACAATTTTCTATAGTGAGATCTCCATGATTATAAATCCCTCCGCCATCACGTCCACTTGCAGCCTTATTACGATTACCACTGAAAGTGCAGTTAGTTATCGTAGCTTCGGTATTGCTCTCAAAATGCAATCCTCCTCCGTTGTAAAGGGATTCGTTGTTCTCAAAAGTGCAGTTTTCTATCGTAGCCTTGGTGCCGACCCTAAAACGCATTCCTCCGCCTTGTTTATTTTCCGTAAAAGTGCAGTTATTTAAATTGACAGAAGCATTGTTATTTAAATATATTCCGCCACCTTGGCTCGAAGTGTTATTGTAGAATATACAATTAGTCATAGTTACTTTAGCAGAGGTGTTGATCTGCATTCCGCCACCATAACCCCCGGAGGTGTTGTTGCTATCCTTAATCGTGATATCTGAGATAGTCACATTACTAGCAGCACCCCTGATGTTGAAAACACGGCAGGAATTCCCTGTAAGAGATAAATTTCCTGTAGTTGGGCCGGTAATGGTAAGTTTTTTATTCTGAATATCAATTTCAGGGTTTAATGTAATCGTAGCGGGTAAAGTAATTAGTGTTGAAAAATCAACAGTCCCCCCTGATGCTGTATCAATGATAGCCTGTCGGAGAGAACCTGCGCCAGTATCATTCGTATTTGTAACAGTATCAGCCTGCAATTTCGTAATAAAACCCAGCCATACCATTAAAGCCAGAACAACAGCCAAATTCAAGAATATTCTCGTTTTCATTTTTCTCCTCCTTTTCTTTGCAAGAAATCTTTTTCTTCTTGCAGGCTTTCATCTGCATGTAATTCATCTGCACGGATTGTGTGTAAGAAAGGGATTTCGGCATCATCCACTTGTTTTTCGGCTTTTGCGAAGAATGCCTGTCTTTTTCTTACAGATCATTGTTTTTATGAAAATACAAACAGATACAAATTTATATTATGATCATCCGCTAAGTAAGTACCCGGACAAAAGTTTTCCGGTATCGAAGACCTGCGAGGTTTCGGAAACCTCGCAGGTCTAATGTCCGGTACTTATGAGCGGTTTACAGAAACAGGTTTATGCCCTTCATAGGACACGGATGAACACGGACGCTCATAGTTTTTAGATAAAATCAAAATTGTTATATTTATCAATACCCCGGGGAGAGTAGCAGATTCTCATTCCGCATTCGGCAATTCGATTTCTCCTCTGAGAAATAAAGCCTGCTTCATTTGCTTTCTCCATCTGCACTTCATGTTTCACGTCCGAGTATTTCCACTTCCTTCAGACTCAGCCCCGTGGCTTGGGAAATCTGTTCGGGAGAGAGAATTCCCATTGAAACCAGATTCCGTGCAGTCTCTTTTCGTTCCGAAATCAGTTGCTTCTCAGCCTGTTCAGCCCGCCTTCGTTCCGTATCAGCCCGCTTTCGTTCCGTATCAGCCCGCTTTCGTTCCGTATCAGCCCGCTTTCGTTCGGCTTGGGCCCGCTTTCGCTCAGTCTGAGACTTCTCCCGTCCGCTGAGAACAAGGCTACCCTCGCTGTCAGTCCACCGCAGCCAGGTATTATGCTTGTTTTCGTAACCTCCCTCCCACAGGGTCAGGCCGAGTCCGGCCTGTGTCAGATTGCGGTCAACCTTGGGAATATACTGTCCCCCGTACAGTTCGTATATCCGCAGGCTCTCCTTCTGAATCAGCTTCTGAGGGTCGAAAATCACATAATACCTGACCCCGGTCTGAGCGTATATGCCGAATTTTTTACCGGCTTCCCCGCCTTTTTTATTTGAAACAATTTCTATAGCTATTTCAGGAGGTTTTCCGAACACGCTCAGAAAATAGGAACGGTTTTTTTTCTCCCACATATCGTCTGCCGCTTCGACATCCAGGCTTACAAATACGTCCGGCACGACCGGCGGCTCGTCCGGATCATAGAATATCCCCACGTCGGCCGCGGCCACAAAGGGCCGGCCCGGCTCCCAGGAAGTGTTCAGCGATTCCGCAAGCAGACGCTGCTGCTTTTCCGAAAACATATTGTCCACGGGTCTGTCATCCTCCGTAATGATCCGGCTGAAATCCGGCGATTCAGCCATTTTCATCAGCATCTCAGCCATTTTTTTGATCCTTTCGCTTCCGAGCCTTTCCCGATCTGTAATAACTGCGAGGATTACTTATAAAATCCGAAAAATAAAACTCTGTACCGAATATTACACTTCATGTTTCACGTCCGAGTATTTCCACTTCCTTCAGACTCAGCCCCGTGGCTTGGGAAATCTGTTCGGGAGAGAGAAT
>JAUCGG010000117.1:0-7370 GCA_030378015.1 Desulfococcaceae bacterium HSG8 | reverse complement strand
CTATTTCAGGGGATTTCCCGAACACGTCCAGAAAATAGGAACGGTTTTTTTTCTCCCACATATCGTCCGCCGCTTCCGCGTCCAGGCTTACAAACACGTCCGGAACCACAGGGGGTTCGTCCAGGTCATAGAATACCCCCACATCGGCCGCGGTAACAAAGAGCCTGCCCGGTTCCCAGGACGTGTTCAGCGATTCCGTTAACAGTCGCTGCTGCTTTTCCGAAAACATATTGTCCACGGGTCTGTCATCCTCCGTAATGATCCGGCTGAAATCCGGCGATTCAGCCATTTTCATCAGCATCTCAGCCATTTTTTTGTCCTTTCGCTTCCGAGCCTTTTTCCGGTCTGTGACTATTGATTATAACATTATAAAATAACACTGTATCACGCATCACGTTTCACGCATCACGTCAATATGTTCCCTGCTGATTTCAAATTCCTCGGCAAAAGCTGCCGGATCAATACTCTGAACAGTAATAGAACGAGCTTCTTCGTATCTGATATTATCAGTAGTACACCACTTTGAAAGTTCGTGACCCCTCCGGCTCTTAATAAATTTAAAGGGTTAACCCCGGTACAGGGTGACGGATTTACAAAGTGGTGTAGATCGAAAACTTCTGCAAACAGTGGATTCCGGGTTAAAATCGGAATGACAGTATGTTAAATTGTCATTCCGGGGAAAATTAAAAAACGGATGTTTTTTAATTTTAACCCGGAATCCACTGTTTACCAAGGTTTAGCGGAAACTTTTCGATCTACTGATTATACCGATTCTGAACCTGGGAAATATTTTTATAATCGCTGAAAGCCATAATAAACACCCGATGCCTTATTGTAGAACGATTTTACAAATCGTTCTGAACGCCATGAAAGGTCTTACATGATTCTGCCCGGCAACATAACTCTTATCATTAATTATAATTGATACACCGGGAAACAGCTTTTCTTACATATGTGAACTTGAAAACCTGATGCGGTAAAACGTAATCCGGAGCCTGTCTTTCAGACAGGTAGAAAATAAAGAATACTTTTTAATTTAAACTGATAGAGAAGTAGTTTACACTTTTTCTGAACTGCAGAACGATTTGTAAAATCGTTCTGCATCAGAATATCCGAGTGATCAGAGAGAGGAAACAGATGGAAGGCAGAGATTTTGAAACAATCAGAAAAATTACCTGCCTCCGAACAGTTCCGTCATGGACATCTTCCGATACTTTTTTATAAAGTCAAATGTCGAAGATGGGAGAGATTTTTTTTCAACTCTGATCACTTCATCTGTTTCCGGGTAGCCATCTTCATCATAGTCAACGATTCTGAGAGGCCAGCCCTTTTTCATCAGGTCTGTCACACGGGGCGATGAGAGCGCTGCATCTTCGCTGCCCCGGCCTGAACCGGCATGAAACGCTCTCATCATCTTTCCGAATCGTTCCACATTCAGGTCATGATTCACCCGGATATCTTCGGCAATCCATTGTTCCTGCCTGACCTGTCCGTTAAAAAGGACTTCATATTTCCTGACTTTATATCCGGCAATCTTGTCAGACTGATCTGTTGATCTGACTTCAAGCACGGGAGGCTGTCTATTGTACTGCTTTTTTATCTGCTGAACAATGGCCCGCTTAAAATTTTCTCTTTGGGCAACCGGAACCTGTGCCAGTTGTTTTTCCAACATTTTATCCATATTTCTGATATTTTCCCTGGCCTGAGCCGCAAAATTTTCAGGTGCGCCAAGCCAATAGTTTTTTTCTTTCGGATTTGCAAAAACGATCCGATTTTTATCAAGATCGAAGATCATAATATGATCCGGCGCAACAAATTTCATCTTGTTATCCTGAAGATATTTCGTCTGCCTGTCCCCCTCACTGTTTTCCACAAATATCCAACCGGCAGATGCCCCGGATGCAATGGTCAGAAAAAACAGAATCAGCAGCAGTGCCCTGATTTTCATAATATTTCTCCTAAATTTAATTAATTTCAGTAGATTGAAAACTTTGCGCTCGCTTACGCCAAACTGTAAGTTTGGCACTCCGTTATTACGGATGTTTTCCGGTTTTAACCCGGAATCCACTTGTTTGCAAAAGTTTTCGATCTATTGAATTTATTTTCGACAATTTTGAACCCGAAACCCGAAGCAGAGCTTCTGAGTATTTATTTGCTTTTATTGTAAATCTTGGACAAAGCAAGCTTTGAACTCCGCTTAATCATCAGGAAACGCCTGAGCGGAAACTTCTTTCGGGTAAATCACACGTAAAGCAAGCTTTGAACTCTTTTGCAATACTCAAAAACTTTTGTCACAAAAAGTTTCAGAACCAGAAATATTATGAACAATCAGAAGGCATTTGTCAATAGTCAATACACAATAAGCATAAGTGACTGGAAAGACTTCCGAAGTTTCGGATGCTTCGGAATCCTGGGATCAGCGGAGAATACATGGCGAGGAGGGATGGGAGGATATCGTAAACGCCCTGCTTATTCGTATATCCCGAGATCTTTCAGCACTTCATAAACACCGAGCTTTCTGATTTTCATTCTCAGGAACTCTGAAATTGTCGGTTGATAAACCTTTGTTTTCAAATACATATTCACTTCACCCGGGGTTCTGTCACCTTTTTTATTATTACAGTCCTTACAACAGGACACACAGTTCTCGAAATTCGTTTTCCCCCCTTTGGATCTGGGAATAATATGATCTATTGTCAGCTTTTCATTACCAGCACCGCAATATGCGCATCTGAACCCGTCCCTGATAAGAACATTCTTCTTACTGAAAGGAACTCTGGCTCTGTACAGATGTCTGACCAGGCTGACCAGTTTCATGACCGCAGGGATTTTGATTACGACGCCTTCCGCGCTTCTGATAGCCTTTTCCGAATATTTTAGAACCTGTACTTTTTCTTTTGTTATCAGGCAGATTGCCCTTCTCCAGTGGACCACGTTCAGGAAAGAATAGTCTGCATTCAGCAAAACACACTGCGGCATTTTCATACCCCTTTCTTTTTGATTATTTAAAAACAGTCCTTGGAAAATCCGATCCTGAAATATATACCCGGATATTTCCTTACTTTATAGTAAAAGCTGATGACCCTGATCATGAACATTTGATAATAAAGTAAAACAGTAACACAAGTCAATGGGGGAAACGCAGTATTTTCAGGGAGCGAGTTTCTACTTTTACAGACGGGAAGTTTCTCTCCGATTCCTGAATTCCCTTTTAAAAAAGGGGGAACAGATAAAATTTCCAAATAAATAATATAATATACCCGGTTCGGAAACGGTCCCTATGCTGCTCGGCTTCGGCGTGAGCTCAGTCGAACGATTGACAAATCCGAACCCCGCACATGGCAGGGGATTTGTCAATCCCCCGCGAGCAGCAACGGGTAGATTATTTATTGGGAAATCCCTAAGGGATTTCCCAATAAATAATCTACCCACGCCGTCTGACCTTAATTTTAATCTTGCTCTTTATCTTGCTCTTTATCAAGCAAGAGCACAAGAGTAGTAGGATACCGGGTATATTAATTTGGGAGAAATCCCTTATAACATGCCCGTCAGAACAAATGCGGTCGGTACTACTTTATGAGGGGAAATGAAGCGGCGATTTGGCGTATCGCTGAAGCAATTAGGCATTTTGCATAAAAGTTGAAAAGTAGTCTGCACTTTTTCCGGCTGTAGAACAATCTTTCAAATTGTTTAAACAATTTGAAAAATTGTTCTACAGTAAATGTAAAGTGGCAAATGAAGGATGCCAGCGATTACTACAAATCTATAAGAATTTTGAGGTCAGTTGTTTAAGGGTTTGCAACAGTGGTCACTTTGAAATCAGCAGGTACTTTAAAACGATCTCCATCCGGATTGTTTAAATGAACTTCCCTTAGTTCCACAGATTCTTCCTTTATTTGAAACGAATGAGTTTTGGAAGAATCCGTACCAACATCTTTGATGTATTTCCCCTTGACCGTCAGAAGACTTTTCACAGGATAACCTTTGACAGCGCTTAAAGATTCGCGGATGGGATCCAGTGAGCCTTCCCAGTAACGGAGCAAAAAGCTCAGACTTCCGAGTCGTTCTGCGTCAAGTCCTGTTTTTTTAGCCAGATTCTTGTGAAAATCATTATATTCGTCCAACCCCGGAACATCATCTGATAACCACAAATCCTGCTTCAGCAGTGTGATGCTTACAGCGTTTTTTTTCAGATCCCGGGTTTCAAGCCGTAGATCCGCTTCCACATGCCGGCACCGGTACTTGTTTACCTTTACCTTTCCAGGAAGCTGATTTATTGTAAGTTTCGGAGTTGAAACACTGTATCGGCCTTTCAGGAATTCTTTTGTTTCCTTATCAGCCTTATTTTGTTGCTTTATCCATGTAATATCAGTCAGTTTTTCAAACGGAAACACAAAAACTGTTTGTTTATACCAGTTAATCTGACGTATCTGGTCTTTGTCCAGCAGAAAATGAGTTGTTTCCCTGTTCTCTTCGACCCTGCCAAAAATGCGCTTCATCCAACTGCCGGTATATCGGGTATTTTTATCAATAAGCATGGTCTGGCCAGTATAGCTGGCAGCCAAGTCAGCGTCTTTTTCTCCTATAAGATATTCATTGATTTTGTAGTCATGAATAAAGAGGGCATCTCCCTGGCAGGGAACAACATACAACAAACATATTGCTCCTATGAGTAACAAGAAAAAACAAATAGTTCCGAAATATTCGGAAGCAGCCGTCAGGCGTCGGAAGCATTTCATAAGCTTAAAAGTTTCTGATGAATGTAGGATAATACGAAAATGGACAAAAGCGGGATACCCAGTCCTACAAAAGAACCCCAAAAAATACTTCTGCCCGGATCAATGCCGTAGGGTTTGGTAAAATAGATCAGGAAATTGATACCGACTCCTATAAAAAGATAAATATTATACCACATCCTTTTTTTTTTCTCCCAGCGGATCAGCCGGGGATTTACATTTTCCTGGTTTGTCATAGCAGCCTCCGTTTTTAACATATTTCCAGATCAGCGAGGTTTCTGAAACATTATGAATTTTCAATCTTTTCATAAAATACTATATTCCTATAGCATACTAAAAGTTATTTTACAAGAAACATTAATATCCGGTAGTTCATTATTTCCGGGCCAACGGGTTCAAAGCTTGCTTTTGTAAGTGTCTATCAGTTTGCTTTTATTATAAAAGCAAGTTTTGAATCATACTGAACCGCCGGATTTCCGGAATCATGGGATAATTTTTTAATTCTTTGTATTTATAGGATAATTAATTTCAAAGGCATCTGAAAGCATTTTCGGGGAATCGGCTTCAGTTCCGGTCATGTGGCAGATGAAATGACATGTGATTAGGGTGTAGTTCTTTTAACCTGAATTATTCATAAACTGATTCCGGCACCGAAAATAAAGGGGTCTGAAAAACTGAGTTTTTCAGAGGTTTTTCTGTATCTCCTTATTTATCAGCAGGATAAATCATTTTCTTAAAATTTATGAATAATCCAGGTTAAGGCGACGGTAAAAAATTTTGTGAAAAATATTATATTCAGCGTAATATCACCGCCCTGTCCGCTACCGTAGTAGGGTGCAATTAAAAGTGTCAGGTACTCGGCCCTTGTTCCGAACTCCGTCTGGGAACACATCTGCAGGCAGACTGCATCCGCAGCTACCTGACATTTCATGCAAAACCGGAGTTTTGCGGGCAACAGCGTTCCCAACGGAGTTTGGGAACGAGGACTTACCTGACACTTTTAATTACACCCGCCGTAGTACCCGACCAAATAAGTTTTGACAAATTGTCTTGTATATATATAGGGCACTTGTCAAAACTTATTTGGTCGGGCAGTAGGTCTGACCGTTAATCATGCCGTCTTTTGAGAGATTCAGTTCGTCGGCAGTGATGCGGATATGTCCGCCTCTGCCGTTTCCACGGGTCTGCGTTCCGAGTCCGTAATATTTCCCGAAATTTCAGTTCTGATACGGGAAGCCCTGATTATAGGATTTGCAGATCCGTCACTCCGTAGGAGGCGGTTTTAATTTATTTTCACAGCCTTTCTTCCTGTTTTTCTGTTATATGGGAAAATTATAAAACTGATTTTTAACCGCGAAAGACACGGAATTATCGGAATATTCTTTTTCCGGTATCTTTCATATCAGCATAACTGACACTCCGGGTTCGCAGTTCCGCCTTCCTGAACGCGGAACCGCGAACCGGAAAATTAAAGATGCTCTCTTTTTTCCGTGTATTTCGTGTGTTCCGTGGTATATTCATTTCTGGAAATCACCTAAAGAAAATCCCGGTTCGCGGATTCGAGGGTATCCTGGGTGAACCTGTAAAGGTGGGGCGGCCGGCCCCCCTTTTTTCCTACTGCTTCGTTCAGAACCCTCACTTGTTCTATCATTCTGATTTTTAACAGCTTGTTGCGAAAATTCGTTTTGTTGATCTTGCACCCCAGAACAGCTTCATAAACCCCTTTAAGTTCCTCAATGCGAAAACTATCTTCCAAGAAACCCTTTGCAATGTTTGTATAGCGTAATTTCCCCCGCAAACGGGCAGTAGCAGTTTCAACAATCATGTCATGATCAAAAGGAAGGTCCCCTTTGGAAAGAGAGGAAACCTCCAGCCATGCCATATTCTCATCTGTTTTTTCTTTGCCGCAAAGCCCCATGTAAGCCACGCTTACGGTTCTCCCCCGCGGGTCCCTGTAAAGCCCGTCAAATGTTCCCAACTGATCCAGAAAAATTCCGTCCTTGAGATAAGCCCTCTCCCTGAGCGCTCTCCTCGCGGCCGCCTCCAGGGTTTCATCAATGCGAACAGCGACCCCGGGCAAGGCCGGGGCGTCTTTAAAAGGATCTGTCGTCCGTTTGCGAACAAGGAGAATCAGAACCCCTTTTTTTATTCCGAAAACCACCACGTCCACCGCAAGCACCAGTCGTTCTATTTTGTATATGTCCACAACTCCTCCGTATATTCAAAGCAGATGGAAAAAGTTCGTAGTTCCGCCTTCAGCGGTCTGTTATGTAACCACAACTCTTTGTTTTTAAAGGAAATATCTAACTACGATTTAGGGAAAAATTTCCATCTGCTGATATTATTAATATATAATAATACTATCTCTCCAAAGCAGGTATTTTGTCAAGTTTATTCGAATGAGTGCAAAAATCTCATTTTTGCCAGCATCCTTCCTTTTGTCAGTTTACACTTTAATGCAGAACGATTTTTCAAATCGTTCTGAACTTGAAAAATTGTTCTACTACATCAACTTGTAAATTCCTCCCCTCTTTTTTAAAGGGGGGCCGGGGGATTTCTGACGCAACCCCTTTTTTTGTAACATAAAATCCCCACGGCCCCTTTAAAAGGGGGACGAACTTAAAAAGTGGTGTT
>JAUCGG010000116.1 GCA_030378015.1 Desulfococcaceae bacterium HSG8 | reverse complement strand
CAAACCGCGGATGAACGCGGATGAACGCTGATGCCCAGCACTCTGCAGGGCAGTGTGTGTGTTCATCTGCGTCTGTCTGCGTTTATCTGCGGCTCATATCGGAAACCACAAAATCCGTTAGAACCAGAAATATATAAATATAAATAAAACCTGTGCTTATCAGTGTTTATCCGTGTCCCCGAAAAGCCGCATACAGCGGGTATATTCAATAGATGGAAAATGCCCTGAACCCTTCCTGACGGATTGATAAATCCGCCTGAAATGCTTGTTATCAATCCCCAAGCGAGCATTCATTCTGCGATCTGCTGACATTTAAGCGCACAAATCCCTTCCATATTTAAAAACTCCGACGTGGCTCGGCTCATATTGACACCGCTAAGATCAATCCGAAGGCCGGATCTGTTATTCCTCAAAAAAACAGCTTGATTTCAATGCCAGATAGTATTAATTTATCGGGAAAATAATTACTGTCTGAATTTATGATTCAGATATGAAGAAAGGAAACAAGCTGATATGATAATAAAAAAAATGGTTCTGATTTGTATCCTCCTGTTTGTCTTTTGCGGGGTTGCCCCGGCTGCCGAAGAGATGACCGTAACGCACCGGACATCGCCCTATATTCCGGGAAAATCCCTGGAGGTGGCAATAAATATAGAATATACCGGAAAGTTGCTTGCAGCAGGCGTTGAGGTGACATTGCCGGACGGGTGGACTTATGTTTCCCACGGGGGAGCTGACAAGCCCTTGAAACATCGCTCAGATATGCAGTTTTTCTGGGTAAACATCCCTGCAAGTCCGATTAATTTTACATATGTTGTGAAAGTTCCGAAGGGAGCAGCGGGCACTCAGAAAATTTCGGCTCGGGCGTTCTACCCGCCGCCGTTGGATGGGAAGCGCACAAAAATGTTTAAGATAGCTGCCCAGCCTGACCCTCTCATCATCAAACCGAACGGATCAGCGGCAAAATAAAAATTTGTATAAAGAATAAAACCTGACCACGAATCATGTGGTCAACGATGAGGGCGTTCATCTTCGTTTCAGTTGGTCACTGCTCTGCTCCCGTAGGATTGACAAATCCTGCGGTGACACGGATCGGAATTGTCAATCTTAGACGAGTCGCTTGCCCCAACGAAGCTCAAGGCCGAGATGAGGTATAACCATGTGGGAAACAATACTTGTATCATTCGCAATACTGATTGTATTCTTATTCCTCTGGATCGTGTTTTATAAAAAGAGGAATGCCGAAGATAAATCCCCGGTATATTCCTGTAGCGAATGCGGAGAACATCACTGTAACTGCTATACCGATCAATCGGAATAAGGATTCATATTTATGACAGATTTTATGGAAATCATAAAGCAGAGAAGAAGTATCCGGAAGTATGAGGACAAAGACGTTCAGGAAAATATGCTGAACGAAGTTCTTGAAGCGGTAAGATGGACGCCTTCCTGGGCCAATACCCAGTGCTGGGAAATTATCGTGGTAAAAGACATTGCTATAAAGAAAAAACTCCGGGAAACCATCGGCCCGAGAAACCCTGCCACAAAGGCTGTGGTCGCTGCCCCTGTGCTTCTTGTCTTGTGTGGTAAGCTCAGAGCGTCAGGGTATTACAATGAAAAAGTGACAACCAAATTCGGAGACTGGTTCATGTTTGATCTGGGAATTGCTACCCAGACAATCTGTCTGACTGCTCATAAACTGGGGCTTGGCACGGTAATCGTGGGCCTGTTCGATCATGACAAAGCAAAGCAGATACTGGATGTTCCTGATGGTTATGAAGTCGTCGCCCTTATGCCCCTGGGTTATCCCGCCAAATCGCCGCCTGCACCTAAACGTAGAGAAATCAGTGAGTTCACGCATTACGAAACTTTTGGGGTTAGGTGATTTCCAGAAAAGGATATACCACGGAACACACGAAATACACGAAAAAAAGAGAGCGTCCTTCCGGGTAGATGCGCCTGTTACCAGACGCACCCCACAGATCCGGACGTGAAGATTTCCCTCATCCGGTTCCTCGGTTCCGAAGGTTTTCACCCCTTCGGAAATCAGACAGGCATTATCTTGGCACGATCATTTTCCGGTTCGCGGTTCCGCGTTCAGGCGGTTGCCGAAGGCGAAACTGCGAACCCGGAAGCCTCTCTCCCACCCTTTGCGTGGAAATGCAGGTCGGACACTTCGCGTCCGGTCAGAACGCCGGACAGCGGGACGCGAATCGTCCATTCCTCATTCCCGAGCAAAGCGTGGGAACGAGCATTTAGCGTGTCCTGCCCGGAACTTTTCAGTTGCTACGGACAACTGACCACTCATTATTTTCAAAGCGGAAAAGGAACCCCCGCAAGCCCCGCGGTTTCATCAGTTCCGAACATGATGTTCATATTCTGTACTGCCTGGCCCGAAGCTCCTTTTACCAAGTTATCAATCGCCGAAATCAGGATCAGCCGGTTATTCCGTTCCTCGATCCTGAATCCGATGTCACAATAGTTGGTTCCCCGGACGTTCAGAGTGTCCGGCATCCTGTTATCAGGGCAAAGGCGTATAAAAGGCCGGCCTTCGTAAAAAGAGGCAATACAATCCCGGATATCTTCCGGGCTGACTTTCCGGGTGAGACTTGCATATGTTGTCGTCAGCATTCCCCGGATTATCGGGACGAGATGGGGAACAAATGTGATATTCACCGGTTTCTCGGCTTCTCGGCTCAGAACCTCCTCCATCTCAGGCGTATGGCGGTGTTCGGCAACCTTGTACGCCTTGAATGATTCATGAACTTCGCAGAAATGAGTGGCCAGCGATGGGGATCGTCCCGCGCCGCTGACTCCTGATTTTGAATCAGCAATAATCGTATCAGGATCAGCCAGATTACTTTTAAGCAATGGGATAAGCGGTAAAAGCAGGCTGGTAGGGTAACACCCTGGATTACCGATCACCGCAGCCGGCCTTATTTTATCAGAATAAACTTCACAAAGCCCATACACAGCTTTCTCAATCATATCTTTTGCCGTGTGAGGCTGGTAAAACGCCTCATATGCGGACACATCTGAAAATCTGAAATCAGCAGACAGGTCAATTACCCGCTTTCCCCGTTTTACAAGTTCAGGGATAATTTCCATGGGAAGCTTGTGAGGAAGGGCAGTAAATACGACATCTGTCCTGTCACAGACATCATTCGGAGAAAATTCTTCGCATACCAGATCAACCATACCCGACATTGACGGGTAAATGCTGTCAAAACGAACCCCGGCATACTGGCGGGATGTCAGGATTGTCAGTTCCGCATCAGGATGACCTGAGAGTATCCGAACAAGTTCCGCACCTGCATACCCGGTTGCACCGATCACACCGGCTCTTATCATTAATCCTCCTTTCAGGGTTGTCACAGTTGTCAGTTGTCCGTGGTCAGTTGCCCGTAACCGACCACTGACAAGAATACCGAGCGGTTTTATGATGCTCGCGGGGATTGACAAATCCCCGCCCTCACAGGGTTCGGGTTTGCCAATCCGAACCGAGCAGCTTTATATGATGCTCGCGGGGGATTGGCAAATCCCCCGCACCTTACATGGTTCGGATTTGTCAATCCGAACCGAGCAACAGGCAGGGCCTAAGCGAGCGGTTTTACTATGATGCTCGCGGGGGATTGACAAATCCCCCGCACCTTACATGGTTCGGATTTGTCAATCCGAACCGAGCAACAGGCAGGGCCTAAGCGAGCGGTTTTACTATGATGCTCGCGGGGGGATTGGCAAATCCCCCGCACCTCACAGGGTTCGGATTTGTCAATCCGAACCGAGCAGCAGGCAGGGCCTAAGCGAGCGGTTTTACTATGATGCTCGCGGGGGATTGACAAATCCCCGCACCTTACATGGTTCGGATTTGTCAATCCGAACCGAGCAGCAGGCAGGGCCTAAGCGAGCGGTTTTACTACGATGCTCGCGGGGGATTGGCAAATCCCCCGCACCTTACATGGTTCGGATTTGTCAATCCGAACCGAGCAGCAGGCAGGGCCTAAGCGAGCGGTTTTACTATGATGCTCGCGGGGGATTGGCAAATCCCCCGCACCTTACATGGTTCGGATTTGCCAATCCGAACCGAGCAACAGGCAGGGCCTAAGCGAGCGGTTTTACTACGATGCTCGCGGGGGATTGGCAAATCCCCCGCACCTCACATGGTTCGGATTTGTCAATCCGAACCGAGCAGCAGGCAGGGCCTAAGCGAGCGGTTTTACTATGATGCTCGCGGGGGATTGGCAAATCCCCCGCACCTCACATGGTTCGGATTTGTCAATCCGAACCGAGCAGCAGGCAGGGCCTAAGCGAGCGGTTTTACTATGATGCTCGCGGGGGGATTGGCAAATCCCCCGCACCTCACATGGTTCGGATTTGCCAATCCGAACCGAGCAACAGGCAGGGCCTAAGCGAGCGGTTTTACTATGATGCTCGCGGGGGATTGGCAAATTCCCCGCACCTTACAGGGTTCGGATTTGTCAATCCGAACCGAGCAGGCAGGGCCTAAGCGAGCGGTTTTACTATGATGCTCGCGGGGGATTGGCAAATCCCCCGCACCTTACAGGGTTCGGATTTGTCAATCCGAACCGAGCAACAGGCAGTGCCTAAGCGAGCGGTTTTACTATGATGCTCGCTGGGGATTGACAAATCCCCGCACCTCACATTGTTCGGATTTGTCAATCCGAACCGAGCAGCAAGCAGGGCCTAAGCGAGCGGTTTTACTATGATGCTCGCGGGGATTGGCAAATCCCCGCACCTTACAGGGTTCGGATTTGTCAATCCGAACCGAGCAGCAGGCAGTGCCTAAGCGAGCGGTTTTACTATGATGCTCGCGGGGGATTGGCAAATCCCCCGCACCTTACAGGGTTCGGATTTGCCAATCCGAACCGAGCAACAGGGCCTAAGCGAGCGGTTTTACTATGATGCTCGCGGGGGATTGGCAAATCCCCCGCACCTCACATGGTTCGGATTTGTCAATCCGAACCGAGCAACAGAGGCAAAGCTTGCTTTGCGCCTGCCGGGGATTCCCGCAAAGCAAGCTTTGCACTCCGCATTCTGACGTTATTGGGAACACACCTGCCTGGCAAACTCTGTTTGCAAAACGGAGTTTTGCGTGCAATTGCGTTCCCAAACGGAGTTTGGGAACGAGGGCTGCCTAACACTTTTAATTACACCCGCAAAAAGGAGACGGATGTATCAGATTTGATCAGCACCATTCAATTCGGCCTCAAATTCTTCGATACTTGGCATAGAAGATTTGAATTCGTCCGGAAGATTTTTTGTGATATATTCACTCACTCCGATGGGCTTATGAACATCCTTCAGGGCATATTCCACCACTATGTCATTTTTGGATTTGCAGATAAGAATACCGATGGTGGCATTGTCCATATCTGATTTTAAAATTCCGTCCACAGCCGATACATAAAAATTAAGCTTGCCTGCAAATTCCGGTCTGAATTTCCCTGCTTTCAGTTCAATTACGACATAACAATGCAGCTTTACATGATAAAACAGCAGGTCAATAAAGAATTCATCCCCGCCGACTTCCAGCCTGTATTGCTGTCCGATGTAAGAAAACCCGGCTCCCAGTTCCAGCAGGAATTTTGTGACATGCTTTACCAGGGCATTCTCCAACTCTTTTTCATCATGTTTTTTTGTAAGTGTCAGAAAATCGAAATTATAGGGGTCTTTCAAGGTTTCTCTTGCTAAATCCGACTGAGGTGCCGGTAATGTTGCCTCAAAATTGGTTATGGCTTTGCCTTCCCGCCCGAAAAGGTTGCTTTCAATATGATGAGTCAGGACGGATCTTGACCAACTGTTCCGGATGGTTCTCTGAACGTAGAAAAAAGCCTCATCCAAATTTTTACACTTTGAAATGATGGCAATATTATGTCCCCAGGGAATTTGAACCAATTGCGAAACAGCTTGTTTCGCAATTAAGTCTTCCTGATTATAGAATACATACCACTGGCGAATAAGCTCCAGGTTTCTTTTGGAAAATCCCTTCATATCAGGAAATTCTGATGACAAATCTTTACTTAGCTGCTTTAAAAAACCATCACCCCATTTGGCACTCTTCTGTTTATCTACAATATCCTGCCCCAGCTTCCAATAAAACTGCAACAACTCAGAATTAATTCTGACAGCCGCTTTTATCTGAACTGATCGAATTTTGTTTTTCAGTTCTTTTAACCAGGCAGAATAATCTTTATCTTTTTTTAAGGAGCGGTTCATAACAACCTCCGGTTCTATAGGATAGCTCTGTGTTAATTGGGCAACAGGTTGCTACGGGCGTATTTATAAGTTGGGGGAGTAACTTTCAGTCCCGGAGGGACTTCTGAAAATAGCCCGGCAATTCATTGCCGGGTGAGGTCCCCCGGATTATCAGGTCCGGAGGGACGACTGAAAAGCTTTTCAGTCGTCCCTCCGGACCTGCTCCCAAGTTGTAAATGCGCCCGGTTGCTGCCTTTTTTAGTTGGTTAAAAAAATCCCTTCATATCAGAAAATTGCGTTTTCTCTCTCAGGCTGTCAGGATTTTTTGTTCACTATTCTGCCCGACTTCTATAGGAACTGTAAATATCTCGTCCGGCAACTCAGTAAAAACAAAGCATGAAGCAGGGTATAAATAATCCTCACCTGTCTCATCAATAATTCGGACATAATTACTTTTCGCAGCGGATTCGTCAGGCAGTACCTTATATACAGTTCTGACTTTCAGATCGTCAGTATATCCGCCGTTATTAACACAGATTGCAGCACGCATATGTTTTCTAATCCAAAAACTGTTTGATTTTCATTCTTTTTTTACCGATCCCTGATGCCTCGTACCAATGAACTTCGGCGCATCTGACTGTACTGTCAGAGAGTCGGACTGTTGCGATACCTTTCAGTTTTCTCCAGCGTCCCTTCCCGAAACGCTTGCGCAAAGACGGTAATTCCCGAATCGAACTGCCCACAGCAATTTTCTGAATATTGCTGATTGAACCGATGATTTCAAAGTCCGTTACAGACATATATTACACTGACCGGATCTATGTCAACAGTATGACGGGGTTATAAAATAAAAAACCCGGAGCCAATCAATGGCTCCGGGCTTGTTTCTTCATCAACAGATCATAAGCTGCTTAAAAATTAATCTGCCATTTTGCACCCACGTAAGTTTCAGCTCCTTCTTCCCTAGTAAAACTACTTCCATCATCATATTTCATCTCATACTCATCATAGTTGTACTGTCCGACTTCCGGGATGAGATAGACGCTTTTGGACAGGGTGAGTTTGGCCTGAACATACCAAGAATAGGCAGTATCTTCAAAGTCCGCACCCAAGATTTCAGCATCACTCTTTATGTACCCCAGACCGCCTTCAATGGTCACCATGTCGTTTGCTTTAAAGCCTATGGTACTCAGCACACCCAATGAATTCACATCTTCAATATCATCTTTACCATTCAGAAGAGCATTATTGTAAACCCGTTCGTCCCAAGCTCCGTAATTTCCGAAGTTTTGTGAATAATAGGTCTGAAGTGTCAGATACATGGGACCCAGGTTTGCCTTGCCGCCGGCCTGAATAGTCCAAGAATGGATATCGTAAGTTTTTTCCTTGCTTTCACCTTCATCATCTAAAACGGTGCGAACGAGTTCACTCCAATTATAACCGCCGGCAATATCAAATGTAAAATTTTCCAAAGGAATGTTATACCGAAACTCTATTTTGGGGATTGAGATATCTTTGTCTCCTCCCACATTAGCGCTGGCTTCATAAGCAAGACCCCTACTATAACTAGAACTTTCCCAGTCTGCAAAGCTGTTAACGTCTCCTGATCCGGGTGATACCAGTGCGATCTTAAGTCCTCCGAACTTCATCTGGATCATCTGGGTACGATAAGAGTTATCGCCGAACTTACCCAAACCGTTATCCTGATACCCTTGGTTGGAGTAGAGTGTGGACAAAGGGGACCATGTCTGCCCCACAAGGAGTTGGCCTGCACCGAAATTCCAGTAACCATACCAATGTCTTACATGACTGCCTGCTGCTCTGAGTTCTACATGACCGCCCCAGTCGCCATGATTGACCTTGAAGCCCACACGGGTAACAGCATCATCAAGCTTCCATACCGTATCCCTGTCATCGTCCACTTTTTTCTCATCCGCGAGTTCATTCTTTTTCTTTATGAAGTCCTTATCTTTCTCTACACTGAAGGTCTGAAAGCGTGCGCTTCCGTAGAAATTCCATTCAGCAGCCATTGCTGAAGACGCAAATACACATACCAACGCCATTACCGAGACAAACGCAAACAATTTTTTCATCTTCATTATTCTCCTCGACTTACCTTCCATTAAATGTAACCTGATAACCTAATAATTTCCTAAAGTTTTCCCTCTCACCTCCCCTCATAAGTCCTATTTATTATGAAAAACAAAATATTATGATTCAATCCGGACTTCCCGAATTCCAGCCTGAGATCAGAAAGTGAAAATTTCAACGCATTGTTTTTATTAATTCATGCCGGGAAAAACTGAATCAGTATATAATAAAAATTCTT
This sequence comes from Desulfococcaceae bacterium HSG8, assembly GCA_030378015.1. Classification (GTDB taxonomy): domain Bacteria; phylum Desulfobacterota; class Desulfobacteria; order Desulfobacterales; family 4be13; genus JAUCGG01. The sequence continues at coordinate 9,986 of JAUCGG010000116.1, read as the reverse complement.
GATAACAGTCTGTAACTGAAATGTCAAGCCCAAGTTCCGCTTTTTGCAGATCAATCGTAAAAGGTATTTTGCAGATTTTATTTTATATTAAAAATCAGAGTGTTGTAAAAACAAAGGACGTAGTGCAAAAATGGAGCGGCTGTAATTAAAAGTGTCAGGTGTGAGCGGTCCTCGTTCCCGAACTCCGTTTGGAACGCAATTGCCGTTTTGCATGGCAAACAGAGTTTGCCCGGCAGATGTGTTCCCAAACGGAGTTTGGGAACAAGGATTGACACTTTTAATTACACCCGAATGGAGCCGCCAGGTGGAATTTTTGCTGTCCGGTGGAAAAGAAAGCAGGTTGCCTCGTCAATGCCGAGGCTGAAAGCGAAAGCAGGCTGAAGCCAGCTTGATAATCATGATGGAAAAAAGGCATCTTTCATTTGTCGCTTTACAATTTAATGTAATGTCAGTAGATCGAAAACTTCCGTTTTCCGATTTTCCCCCCGGAATCCACCGTTTACAGCGATTTACCGGAAACTTTTCGATCTGCTGACTGTAGAACAATTTTTCAAATTGTTTTACAGTCAGGAAAAGTGCAAACTACTTTCAGCTTTTATGAAGGATGCCGGAAAAAAAGCTGCCTTCAGGCTGCTTTCGCTTTCAGCCGGGGGATTGATCCCGGAACGGCGGGTACAAAAAAAGCCGAAAGGGTTTCCCCTTCCGACTTTTAAAATTTTACCCTAAAAAATCAAAGGTGTTTTAGAAACTGAGAGACAGGCGAGTACCCACTTCATAAGGGTTCTCTTCATTCTTAACACTGCATGTTGTTAAATCGCCTGCAAACAGGTACGCGCCAACGACATCCACACTCAGCCCTTTCACCAACTGATATGTGATTGTCAGATTGGCCTCAATACCCAGTTCACTTTCCTTTTTGCCCTTATCCAGAATATCATCATAAAGCTCATTGTCCTCATCCTTGTCTGAATTTGCAAGCTTTGCCAGACCGCCAGCACCATAAGCCTTCCCATTATAAACATAGGAATCTTCCGCCAGTTTGGCATACCAGCCGTCAAGGCTTATCGAAAGGTCGGGCATGGGCTTGAAGGTTACACCAATATTACCTGCCATGATGTTTCCGATCTGGTCAGCAGGTGAATTTTTTGAAACGCCATTATCAAAAGTACCGTAACCCATGATTTCAGACCAGTAATAACTTTGACCCTTGGGAACCCAAAACCCTGTGATATCTTCTTCATTTTCATCATCAGCAGGCTGGCCGGATGCGTAAAATCCCTGTCCGTGAACTTCGACAGGTCCCAAATTTACAGCAACACCAGCAGCTCCCAGATATGCTTTGAAATCACTAGTATTTTCTGTATCCTTAAGCTCGACCTCACCTCCTTGGTAGATGCCAGTAAGCCAGACAGATCCCATTCCCAAGTCTGCGTCCAGATTGACACCAGCATAATATAAATCAACATCGTCAAAATTGGATACATTCACCTCAGTATCATAATAATCATTACTATTTTCCCAGTCCCGTGCATTGTCCGAGGTTGCATATACGGCAAAAGGATTGAGTGTAACCGTCCCCAGGTTGAATGAGGGAGCGATACCGTAATAGTCAACATCTCTTCTGTTATGGCCTTCACCGCCTTCGTATGCTTTCATCCATATAAGCGGAAATGTCACTATATCGTCTGAATAGGATACAACAGCGCCTGCGAAATCGTCATCAAAGAAAAAGCCGCGCGCTATAGCCATACCCTGAACACCGATCTTGGCGTTTACGGGGCCTACATTAAAATCGCCATAAGAATTCTTGATTTCGAGCTTTACACCATCCGCGCCGATGTCACCGTAGCTGCCCTGATCACCCCAGGTAGCATCCATCTCAAACTTGTTCACCAGTTTAAGGTTATCATTCAGAATAGCAGTGTAATAGAGCCTGCACCTGGTATCTACAACGGTCCAGTCTTGCATTTCACTGTCATCACCGGTGAAATTCTGATTGGTATAAGCTCTTGTCCGCCAATACCCCCCGAACACATTTTCCATTGCGGATGCAGGCATAGTAAAAGCAACAGCCAGCAACGCAACCAATGCCAAAATTACGATTTTTTTCATCTTAACTTCCTCCTTAACTTAAAATTTAAAAAGCGAACCTAATAACCTAACATAACCTAACATAACCTAATAATTTGGAAAAGCCTGAAGACGATGTTTTTCCTTTTCACCTCCTTTCAGATATTCCTTTTTATAAAAGATTGCTAACAGTATCCTTTCAATATGTCAAGATTTTTTTGATAGTCAGTTGTCAGTTGCAACTGACAACTGACAACTGGCAACTGACAACTGGCTTATATTACATCTGCAAACGCTTTCTTACTCTTCATGAACCATACAAATCCGAAAATCCATACCAATACAGAAATGAAAAATTCACCTGTAAACCAGATCCAGTCCGGGGGAAGTCCCCACAGTATAACCCTCCTTGAATCCTCCACAAACATGGCAATAGGATTGATTCTGCAGATCAGCCGGAAGTTTTCCGGCACAGCATTAATGGGATAAAAAATCGGGGTCAGGAAAAAAAGCATGGTGGTCAGGATGCCGATGGTCGCGCCCATGTCTCTCACAAACACACCGAGGGCTGCCAGAAAATATCCGCAGCCTAGGGTGAACAATATCATCGGGAGCCATACCATCGGGAGTATGATCGCGGTCAGATGAATAAACTGATACCGTAAAAGAAAACCGATCATCAGAACCGTCAGGCTGAAAAACGCATTCAGCAACGCGCTCAGGAGCTTTACAACAGGAAGGATTTCCAAGGGGAAAACGACTTTTTTGACATAGTTTGCATTTTCCAGCACCAGGGAGGGAGCAGCGTTCATCACTTCGGAAAAAATGCCGAAGGTGATCAGTCCCATGAACAGGGCAAGGGCAAAAGTAATTTTGTCATCAGGTCCCATTCCCCATCTGGCCCTGAAGATCACGGAAAAAACAAACGTATAAACCGTCAGCATCATGAGCGGCTGGATGAATGACCACCCCAGACCGATAAATGACCCTTTGTATCTTCCGATAACCTCTCGCCAAGTCAACTGTCGGATTAAATCCCGATACTGCCAAAGATGGGCAATAATCTTTAGCGGACTGAAAAACTTTGCAACACCCGTCATTAAATAAATTCCAAATAACAAATTCCAAATCCCCAAATCCCAAATAAATCTCAAAATTTCGACTGCGTCTGGTTATTGTAATTTATTTGTGATTTGTTATTTTCTCGACAGTCACAAGTTCTCTGAAATCCCCCTGAATCCCCCTTTTTTAAAGGGGGATTCAGGGGGATTTCAGAAGGTTGCAAAAAATCCCCCCCGGCCCCCTTTAAAAAAGGGGGGAGCTTCAGGGTGTGTCATTTCAGCAGGTTATGAGAACTTACGACTCACGAGTTATTTTGGGATTTGTGATTTATTTGTATCAAAGGGGCTGATTCCCTTGGCCGATGAAAGTTTCAACCGCCATTCCCCGTCTTCCCATAACCATTTCTCTTTTTTGGTAAAGGTGAAATTAAAACCCATCTGGTTGGTTGTGAAATTAATCTCGGCAGTTCCTTCTTCACCGGACTCTGAAATACTGATGTCTTTGATGGAAAATTTCGTCACGCTGACATAGTTCCGTCTGAGAAATTTATCCCGCTTCATCGCCTTTCTGAAATCCTCTACAGTCATCTCATAAACAGCGCCCCAATCTCCCCTGGCCCTGGCTTCCCATTCCGCCTGAACCCTTTTTTGCAATGTTTCCAAAGTGTTCGAATCTGGTCTCAGATGCGCGCAGGCACCGAATATCAGAAGAGCAGATGTAAAAAATATCAGATATTTTGTAATTTGAGTCATGATAATAGTCCTTTTTTATGTCTTGGGATTAAAATCCCAAGCTACGTTACCATGCCCCTCCGGGGCATATCCTACCCATTTCGGTGGACACTATTGTCGGAAGACAATGCCCCGGAGGGCAAGGTTGACATAGCCCCGAGTTTTAATCCGGGTCAGGGTCAGATAACGGTTCAGCCCCGGAGGGGCGATGTCGTTTGCGGACATATTAAATATCGGGTCAATATCTTGGGATTAAAATCCCAAGCTACGTTACCCTGCCCCTCCGGGGCAATATTCCTACCTGAGTAGTTATGTCCGATATAATCAATGAACAAGGTTGACATAGCCCCGGATTTTAATCCGGGGTCAGGGTCAGATAACGGTTCAGCCCCGGAGGGGCGATGTCGTTTGCGGACATATTAAATATCGGTATACCAATGCCTTGGGATTAAAATCCCAAGCTACGTTACCCTGCCCTCCGGGCAATATTCCTACCTGTAGTTATATCCGATATAATCATCAATGAACATCGGCGGGACAAGCCCGCCCTACTATTGTCGGAAAACAATGCCCCGGAGGGGCAAGGTTGACATAGCCCCGGATTTTAATCCGGGGTCAGGGTCAGATAACGGTTCAGCCCCGGAGGGGCGATGTCGCTTGCGGACATATTAAATATCGGGTATACCAATGCCTTGGGATTAAAATCCCAAGCTACGTTACCCTCCGGGGCAATATTCCTCCTACCTAACTGTAGAACATCGGTGGGCAAGCCCCACCCTACCTATCCAATACATCACCCATAAGTCGGAGACCATCATCTGACCCGATCAGATATACACCGCTTAAAGGCTGGTCCCCGAGGGATTCTATTTTCACATATCTGGCAGTCCGGGGAGTGTCTTCCCCGAACAGCCCTCTCAGTGTGGTACTCAGTTGCTGGTTCGGGTTCATAAACTTTGTGGTGCTTCCGAGTGCTTCCCCTTTCCCGTCAAACAGGGAAAATAAAACATCTGTCCCGGCATCACCGACGTTTATCAGTCCGATGCCGGTCCACCAGCTATCCATGCAGGCAATATGGGGTAGATATAATGATGACGCGGCAGAACGAAGCGAAAGCCCCGCTAATTGAAGTCCGTTATATGTTCCGTAAAGCAGTATTCCGGACAAAGGCTCGCTGTTCAGAGAATCAATTTTCACAGATGCGATATCCCCGGTATCGGGAAATATATCAGACACGTCCCCCACAAAATTCTGCTTTGCTTTCAGCATATGTTCAGAAGTATCAATCTGATTTCCCTCTGCATTATAAGCAGAAAAAACGATATCTGATTCTTCATCGCCTGTATTCATAACCGTTATATTTGTCCACCAGGCATCATCAGAAGCAACATGCGGCACCACGAGAGATTCGAGCCTGTCCGCTGTATTCAACGGCACCATTGCCATTCCCCCGGAGCCGTTAAAAAATTTAATATATCCTGTCAGACATTCAGTATCACTTGTTGCGGATACGCTCATGGTCCGGCCGTCTGAAACCAGGATGCCAAGGGTTTCATCCTCTGTTTTCTGACCAGCGGCAAGTTCGATGGTATCGGATGCCAGGAAATTACCATCCGGGCCATAAGCTTCCCGGGATATTTCCTCGGCCTGACCCCCCAAGTTAATTACGCCGAAATTTGTCTGCCATCCGCCTATCCAGCCCATATTCTCAAAGCGGGGGAAAAAAAGTGTTGCCGAGGCTTCGTCAATGGGAATGAAATTAGCTCCTGACATCAGTTCATTCGAACTTGCAGCCACCTGAATCCCCATGAACGGGACATCCGAATCTATCCGGACATACTCGTTCCCGGTGGAAGGCGGAAGCCCGAAACTTTCTGACAGGGTTCCCCACAAATGGCTGGTCCTCGGATAGCCCTTGTAACTTCTCCGGGGAAAACCGTCCCTGTCTGTGAGAGAAATGATGGCTCTGCCTGATCCTTCCGAAGATCTGTCAGGAATCAGCATGGAAAGTCCGCTGTACCAACTGCCCGCGGGGTGAACAGGATACATTACCTGGTAAGCAAGATTCTTATGGAGAAACAGATTGTAAAACATCTCCCGAGCCCATTCGGGCAGGCCAATTTCAAAGAAATATGTCCCATCCCCGGCACTGGCTGAAATCACATACTCTCCGCTTCCGAATATCTCTTCTGTCATCTGCCCGTCAGGTGTATAGGTTCTCAGGTACGTCTTCAGAGTGTCATCGCTCTGTGCATCCGGTGTGATCCGGATATCCAGGGTATCCCCTTGTTTCATATCTGTCTTAAAAAAATCACTGTCAGCCGCTGCCAGCATATAATGCCCGGTTGACAAGGGTCTTGCATCTTCTGAAATGTCATTTTCCTCATAAGAATCATCATCTGTATTTACAATTTCCTTTATCTGCTCATAAGTGACACCCGTATTCAGCGGCTCTGTCCCAAAAGGTTCGCTCGCGTTGACCGGGGGATATTCCGCGTAGTCACCTTCCCAGCCGCTTTCTGTAATATTCCCGTCCTCATCAAGTACAAAATAGTACTGGTAAATATTTTTTTCAACCTGTGCGCCGATATAATTGGGAGTCACCTCGTCCCTGACATAATAGATGGATGTGGTGTAATGACTGATATTTCCTTCAATGACGTAATCCGTTTCATACTTGAAGACCGGGTAATTCCAAATTTCCCCGTGTGTTCCCAGGTCCATGATCACAGGAGTTTTCTGACGGGCAATAAAGTCTTCCAGCAAGCGGTGAAACTCTGCGGGACTGTCAATCGGATACCTGTTGAAAAGCGTGCCATTATAAGCCACGGTCAGGAGAGCTTTTTTATCACCGACATAAAAGGGCACACCTTTATATACGCCTTTATGAACCGGTTCTTCTTCCAAAACAGAGGCTGCTGCCCAGGAAAAGCACTGCCCTGCCCAGAAAACTGCTTCGGGATCATAATAATGTTCTTTACCATAACGCGCTGCGGGGCCGTCATAAGTACCGCTGGTTACGTAGTCATATTTTTCAAGGGGGGACGGATGTCCCTGGTAATCTCTTCCCGTAGCAAGTCCCCCGTGAATCGTGGGCCACCAGTAGCCGGACCAGGGAACATAATCGGCTTCATAAGTGGCACATCTGAGTTCTTTGTTTTGAAAGAAGAAAAGAGAGAGGAAGAGGGTCAGGACAAACAGGCAGATATTCAATTTTCTGAAAAAACAAACCTTCTGAAATAAATAATTTTTCACTTTTCTATCACCAGCCAGTATTTCATGTTTTCGTTCTGACCAAACACAGGCCAGGGGAGGTTTTTGTACCAGTATTGCACGAAGATGGGTTTTACATCTTTTTTTACAAGGCTGCATCTGACCTGGGTCAGCACCTTATTTTCGGGCCAGTCAGGCAATTCTGTCACGCTGTTTGCTGTCTGAATTTCCTGCCTGATCGTATCTTTCACCTTGAGATCATCGCTGATACGCCTTGTCACCGAAAAGTCAGCAGAAGATGATGCGCGAAGTGGGAACACAGGGTTGTCATAAGGTATCAGGGTCTGTTCTGTTCGGGCAGGCTTTCCTTTCCCATATTTCATGGTCCTGGCTATTTCTTTGCCCCGGCGTATATTTTTCAGTTCTGCTCTGAGCAAGGAGAAATCTTCCCCGTAAACCATCCGCGCCGAAAGTTGTAATGCTCTGTCTGAGCCGCTGACTTCCACAACGTAAAAACCTCCTGCCGCATTAGTTCCGCGATTCGTTACGGCATATTTCCAATAGACAGGGGCTGACCATTCATTCTTTTTAACCGGGGAATGGTAAACTGCCTTTACCACCCATTCATCCCCCGTCTGCCAGTTCGGAGAAATCATTTCTGCCAGGATGATCTGAGGGAAACATACAAGCAATCCGATGACAAGCCATCCTATTTTACGGATATTTTTTTTCATCAGGCCTTCCATATATACCTTGAGACCTCGTTCCCAAACTCCGTTTGGGAACGCAGTTGCCCGCGAAACTCCGGTTTTGCATGTGCAAACAGAGTTTGCCTGCAAGTGTGTTCCCAAACGGAGTTTGGGAACAAGGCTGAACAGATTTCTTTAATTACTCGTGAGTCGTAAGTTCTCATAACCTGCTGAAATGACACACCCTGAAGCTCCCCCCTTTTTTAAAGGGGGGCCGGGGGGGGGATTTTTTGCAACCTTCTGAAATCCCCCTGAATCCCCCTTTAAAAAAGGGGGACTTTGAACAGCGGCTTCAGAGAACTTGTGACTGTCGAGTTAATTAAAGGAAAAAAATAATGGGTGAGATCACTAACGACCCCACCCATCATTCAGCTAAGATAAAAGCTTAGGTGATTTCCAGAAAAGAATATACCAAGTTTGTAGTCCCGCCTTCAGGCGGCATAACCGCCTAAAGGCGGAACTACAAACTTCAATCCGGTATGTTTTTCCATTGGAAATCGCCTTATTGTCTAACTGCTGGCTACGGGGCGCATTTGCCCTCGCAAGCTCTGGCCATTTCACCGGCGCAGAACATGCCGCCATCCACCATCTCACCAAGGAGGAAGGCATAGCCGTCCATGCGGTAGTTCGAAGTGATTCCCAGTGATACAGCACCAGGCGTAAGCTGGGTGCCCTGGGTCATGGAGAAGTTGCCGATAATCTGGTCCAGAATAAAAGGCCATACCAGTCTGCTTCCCATATCTTCGTTTCTCCACATAGCGATGTTGCCGGCGGAATCTTTCACTGTCAGTTCGCAATAGGCACCCTCAGGCAGAGCATCTCTTCCAAGAGCACTCACGGCGATGCCAGTCTGCCATGCTGAAGGCTCTGAAGTGGAAAGTCCCTGGAAAACATAGGGGAAGAAAACGCAACCATTGTCTTCATCAACACCTATTTCATCACAACACACGATACCTACGTCAACAGTGCAGTCACAGACATCCGGCGGATCACACTCGGGGCATACGCCGGCCGGTTCCCTGTTGAAAAGAAGTCTTACCTGAACTTTGATAACACTGCCTTTTACTGCTTCAGTCGGATCTATTCGCATGGGAGGTATATCAATCCACAGCTTGCATCCTCCCAAGGCATCAATGATGTCATCTTTGGTTACTACGTAATCATCTTCTTCAGCAGACTGCAGTACGACAACTTTGTTATTCGGGGCAAGAGCACCTGTATGTTCACCGGCCAGAGCTGTTCCGGCATTTGCCGCTGTTGTCTCGAAGTTGCCCTTCTCATTATACTCCAGTTCATTATATGTCCTGTAGTATGTTATCGTGCCAAAATCCCTTACATCATTGCCGGTTGCGGTCGTCCTGCCTTCACCGGATATTCTGTTACCTGCGGCGTCCTCATAATAGTCTGCTGTCTCCATCTGCGTCACGGTGGGGCCTCTGGTAGCATCAACCTGGCAGTAAGGATTTGTGTTGCTGTACATAGCGAAATGAATCGTGTTGGCCGGATTTTCTGCCCAGTAAACGCCTTTGGTCTTGATATACATCTGAACACCGATTTTCGAGCCAGGTTTTATCTCACAGGCTTCGTCGCATGCACAGACATCAAAGAAGAATTTGCAGTTCCGGGTCGGATCATTGGCGAAATTATAGCCTGTACAATAACCATATGAACCAAATCCGGTATCCACATAAGGGTTGCCGTCATAATCAAAAGGATATGCAGCATCCTGAGTCGTCGTGCTTGTTCCCTGGGGGCCATCTATAGTCTGAGTTCCGGGGCAGGGAATATTTCCGAGAGGACATTTGTTACAATTCGTACACTCCCCTATGCTTCTGTTGTAGTCTGTATCCTGTGCGCTCACAGGCAGAGCTAAAGCCAAGGCAGTTATGATTACAGCAAATACCTTCCATCCGCTTTTCGTTATCATCTCTTTCTCCTCATAAAAATTAATCTTTTTTGTTACAACTCACCAAATTAAAAAACTAAAAAAAAACATTACACTGAATACTTTTTGTACACCACCTCCTTTTTTAACCTAATAATTTTTTTTAAAGAAAACACCTTTTATTACCATTTGATGTTCACAAAAGCCAAATACGCTGCAACCGGAGAAGCAATGGGTATTCAGCTTAGTGTAAATATTTTGGGAAGGGAATTTATA
>JAUCGG010000115.1:18219-18601 GCA_030378015.1 Desulfococcaceae bacterium HSG8 | reverse complement strand
TGAACTTAACATACCGATAAGTAACGATTTTCAGGCTTATTGGGAATTTATGATCAGTATGCCGAAAGCATAGTAAAATCAGATATTTATAGAATATGAATCAAATTCGTCGTCCTAAAAAGACTGCACCCAATTCGGAGTGCAAAGCTTTGCAATAAAAGCAGGTGGATAAATATTCACAAAGCAAGCTTTGCACTCCGCTGGCCCTAAAAAACCCGCGGTTGTCTGAACTCGGATGGTCAGGATTAAGGGATTTACAGTATAACATGCTGTAAATCATGTTTATTCTTTAATCCTGCAAATCCGAGTTCAGACAATATGAACGCGGCCGGAACGAAGCTCTGAACCGAACACTCGCAAAGCAAGCTTTGCACTCCGGTTG
>JAUCGG010000115.1:0-18121 GCA_030378015.1 Desulfococcaceae bacterium HSG8 | reverse complement strand
TGTCTGAACCCGGATGGTCAGGATTAAGGGATTTACAGTATAACATGCTGTAAATCATGTTTATCCTTTAATCCTGCAAATTCGAGTTCAGACAATATGAACGCGGCCGGAACGAAGCTCTGAACCGAACACTCGCAAAGCAAGCTTTGCACTCCGGTTGTCTGAACCCGGATGGTCAGGATTAAGGGATTTTCAGGATAACATGCTGTAAATCATGTTTATCCTTTAATCCTGCAAATTCGAGTTCAGACAATATGAACGCGGCCGGAACGAAGCTCTGAACCGAACACTCGCAAAGCAAGCTTTGCACTCCGGTTGTCTGAACCCGGATGGTCAGGATTAAGGGATTTTCAGGATAACATGCTGTAAATCCTGTTTATACTTTAATCCTGAAAATCCTGGTTCAGACAAAATTTGCACAGATAAAAAATTTGTTGCTTTTTTGGTTATTTCATTCCGGATTTCCGATATTATTTTCTTATAAATAACATTAACACTTTTCCGGCTGCAGAACAATTTTTCAAATTGTTTAAAACGATTTGAAAAATCGTTCTACATTAAGGATGTGCCCACGCGAGTATATTATTCTCCGTGTTCATCCGTGTCCTGAAAACCACAGGGTAAGTTATTTCTTGGGAATTTCCTGATTCTCCGATAGTACCATATGCGGATGAACAGCGAATTCAATATTTTTAGCCTCGAATTGCCTTATAATCTCTGTATTTACTTCGCTGATTACCTTATGGCGTCCTCCTGGCTGCTTCATGCCGAGTATTCCGTAGCGGAAGTTCAGTTTATAAGCATAATTATCAAAGCTGCCTATTTTCAGCCAGAACAGTCTGGTATTCGAATGGGCCTCAATAATGCCTGTAACAAGTTCACAGGCAAGTCTGAGTTTATCGGACGTATTTCGGATGGACAGCGGTACGGATGTCTCTTCCCTGATGCCGTCCCGAAGGGCTTCTGATACATTGACAACTTCCGCACTGGTAAGACGGGAATTCGGCATAACGACCAGGTTATTTGACGGCATCTGACGTAAGCGGGTATATCGCAATCCTATATCTTCTATCGCGGCATTTCTACCGCTGTATTTAATACGATCTCCGACTTTGAACGGACGGTTCATCAGGATCGTCACTCCTCCGATAAAATCGCTGATTGTCTCCTTGGATGCCATGGCAATGGCAAGACCGCCGATACCAAGTCCGGTTAAAATAGCAGCCACATTGATCCCCATGCTGTACATCGCCATCACGATTGCAATGACCCATATCATGAATTTGGAGACAGTGCGAAACAGGGAATACAGCACCAGGGTCTGAGATGTTGATTTTCCATGCTTTTCCGTTTGGTTTTTTAAAGTGTTCATAAAACGGCTGATCAGCAAATTCGATATTACAGCCAGAACAAGAATCACGAAAAGTTTGACAATAAGTTTCGTCCATTCCTTCTGATGCAGCTTCATCCTATCTGCCCGTAACATCCCCATCTCTCCTTTCAGAAAACGACGTCTTTCCAGTTCTTTTTCAGGAATATCTTCGGAAGAGAGCTTTTCCAGATCTTCTTCAGAATACCCCGATATAAAACGCATTCTGCGTTGAATATTGGCCTGTTTAATTGTAATCAGGTCTGTTTCATTTGTATAAATATCAATTTCCTTGTTAATATCAGCAGATAATCGCTGTTTAAATATATCTGACTCTTCCTTTGCAGCGGCTATTTCTGCCTTGCGGTTAAAAATCTGATTTGCAGCATCTTGAATAAATTCCGCCTTCTTTTCCTCTGGAACAGGGGTAGGGATCGAGAAGCGATACCCGCGTTCTGATTCGAATTTTTTCAAAATTTCATAAAGTTTTTCAGGATTCAACCGGATCTGAATCTTTGCCCATTGCTCGGCATATCGGTTTTCCAGATGTAAGATATGCTTTTTCATCAGGGGTATCAGTTTTTCTGTCACTGATAATTCTTCTCTTGACAGTTGAATCAACTGGTAAATTTTGTCTCTCATTTCCTCTGTGTTCTTTTTTTTCTTCTCAAGTTCGATCAGTTCCCTGTAATATGCTTTCATAAGTTCGATAAGGCTTTCAGGCCGGCCCGACGGAAGAAGACCTAACAAATATTCCGTTGCAGTATCTTCATCTGATAATCGGCGTACAGCCTTCTGTTCAAAAGCTTTCCGAGCTGTTTCATTCGCATGTTCACGCTTTTTGGCCATTCCATGCTTGATATTCTTATATTCTTTCAAGATATCAAATTTTTTTCCGACAAAACCGGCAGTCTGGGCAGTCAGTTTATAGATACTGTCAAGGGTCTCATCAGGTCTCATCAGATTTGTCAGCAACTGCTGAACCGACAATTGCTTCCCTAGCGCATTGTTAAAGAAACGGATAATTTCCGTCTCCAATACGGATACTTGGTCAGATTTTAATATTTCAGCGTAATCCGGGGGCAAATCCGAATCAGTCAGCTTTTTCTGGGTGAAACCATGTCTCAAAGCGTTTGCTGCTTTTTCCTGTTTTCGGCTTATTAAATAAGCTTCAATAAGATCTGAAATGTATTCATCAATGCTCTTTTCCAATTTTGTCAGTATTTCAGAAAGCTTGGCCCGATATTTGTTTCGTCGGTCAATCAGTTCGAATTGGGTTGACATCAGGACCTGATAGGATTCCAGATCAACAAGTAAATCTTCCTTCTCAGACTGGGCGGCATGGCGGGGTTTTTCCCTGCCATCCGGTTCTGTGTTCCCGGGTTGCTTTGTCTTTTTTTCCGAAAACTCAATACCTGCAAACATATAAAGGTTTTTCAAGATATTCTGCTTTTCATCTGAAATATCTGCTTTTACCTTCTGTAACAGGGGATCCTGTAATGACTCATATTTATGTCTGGCATTATTGAATGCGGTCTGTTCGTTTTTATATTCCTTCCGGGTCTTTTCAAGCTCTATGAGTTTGTTATCTGAGTCGGCTTTTATTTTGGAAAACTCCCCTGCAATTTTCCTGACGGGCGTCTCTTTCAAGTGATTTTCCCACTCCAATATCCGGGTAACGGAAAGATAAACCTTTTTGAGATAAGCCAGTTTCTTTTCCATTTCTTTCTGACTCGGTTCGAATTGCCTGATCCGGTCCGCAATCTGAACCATTTCTTCTTTTCCCTGTTCTTTTATTGTTAAAACCTGGGACAGTATTTTCCTCAGATTGTCTCTCTGCGCTCCCAGGGATTCAGGTCTGTATTCTTCGGAAAGAATATCTGACGACAATTCGCCTTGCCGGGCACGGGTTACGATAATGCCGGATACAAGCTGAAATCTGAGCAGGTTTCCCATGAGTAACGGTGCATCCTTCTCAAGCAAATCAGCGTATTCTATCGGCAGTCTGACAGCAGATCGCACTTCTTCCAAAAACTCTGCCTGCCGGTTCTGATAGTTCATCACCGCTTCAATTGCCTCTATTGCCTGTTCCGCTTCCTCACATCGGGATATAGTATTTGTCAGAGATACTTTGTCAGCGTCGGGCACCTCCAAACCTTCGAGTTTTTTTCTTGCAGCTTCTGCTTTTTCCATGCTGTTTTGAAATTTTTTTTTTGAAAGATCAAAATCTTTTTTCAGGTCTTCAAACTCCTTTTTAACAGCAGAAAATTCGATCAGGAGGCGATCTGTATCAAGGGTTGACAGTTCTTTTTCAATATTTTGACGCCGCAGTTCAGTGTCATAGCTGTTCTCAAAAGATGTAATCTGACTTTCAGCAGTTATGATCTTCTTATTGATTTCTTTCAACCAGATAGTCATTGCATACTTCTCATCATTAATGGCCCACGACACTTCGTCCAATTCTCCCTGTTTTCCGGCAAAGTCCTGCTTCCGGGCATTCATACTTTCCGATTTCAGTTCATCCGGAATGTCTTCAATCTTCAGTGTTCCGTCATTGATTCGTAAGTCAAATTCAAGCAGATAGCTATTTATTATTCTTTCATAAGTTTTATTCAGGGCCTGACTGGAAGCCTGAGTCGCTGTCACCTGATCCCGGTAAGCTGAAAGATTCATCTGTGCTGCTTCAATTTGTTCTTTTAGCTCTTTTAAAGCATCTGCCCTGGTTATGGCATAATCCAGTTTCATTTTTACCGTATTCAAAGCATCTGTTTTTTTGTCCGGTTCAGGAGCTTCCTCGCCAGGTATCTCCGTTGACTCGCTTTTTGCTTTCATTTCCTCAAAATTCATCCTGCGCCGCTGAACTTCTCGCAATTGTGACAGAAAATTCCGGGATGCCTTTTGAAGAAGTGTTTTCGCCGCTTTGATCAGTTCCTCATTTTTGGTCAGATGAAGTGCGGTCTCATTCGCCGTTTCTTTCATCTCCGTTTTTGCATTTGCCTGAAAAAAAGCACTCAGAAAAACAGCAATTATCAGTGCTGTTTTGAAAAGAAAAAACATATTCTGTTTTAACGAGTTTAGACATTTCTTCATTTTTTTATCTTTTATTACTTTCAGTTGGATTATAGTGTGGAATGATGATATGAAATTACTTTTTAACACTCTCTGCCGGCCATGATCTTCGTTCGGGCCACGCGGCTCGGATTGACAAATCCGAGCCATGTAACCGCCGGATTTGCCAATCCGACGGGAGCAGAGCGGGCATCATCAGTGAAGAAAAATTCCATGTTGCCGGAGAACAGGCTTCAGTTTCTCCTCGACGCCGTTCCTGCTGAAAAAAATGAGACGCAGGGCTTTCTCCGGAAAATGTTTCTCTTTCAGGCGACGGGCTTTATCTGCAAACTTCTTCACCATTTTTTCGGTGATCCTGTGGAGATACTCCGGAGCGTAATTTTTGCATTCCGCCATCACCACCGTGTGCTTACCTTCCAGCACAATATCAATTTCCTGTCCGTCGGAAAGATGATAATTGAGGGTATAGTCAAACTCCGTCACCCCGATTCCGTCCGTCACTCCGCCTTCCCCGTCTATAACGGCTTTGATCAGCCGCAGAAGGACTTCCCGTTCATAATAATGTCCCTTCAGATCATTGTGTTCTCCGCGCAGCACGCTCATGGTATTACGGAGTTCTTCGGCTTCGGCCAGGTCCAGCTCCAGTTGCCTGATCCGTTCCTGTAAATAATCCAGAAGATTATCCGTGCGGAAATAGGCATTGAATTCCTCCGCCGGCAGGCCAAGAATATCTCCGTAGTGTTTCATCAGCACTTTTTTCAAGGTTCGGTCGAAAACCCCGCCATACCGTCCTCCGCTGAACTCTATGAGGTCATATTTGTGCAGCAGGGCCAGTTCCCCGCGCAGGGCCTCGTCACCGATATCCAGATTCATGGTACGTTTCAGATCCCGGGGATAATACCATTCTCCCTCATGTCTGCACAGGAAATAGGTGATCCGGCGCATATTGACATGATTCACCGCATGCATGCCGATATCTTTCATGAAGGTCTCAGCGTCCGCATCTGTATTAAAGTCAGCAGCCGACCGTATCCAACTGATGTCCCGTGTGTAATAGCCGACCACCTGCATATAAAAACGGGTGACAAAATCGTGATAGAATTCCCTGCCGCTGCGGGTTCCCTCGGTAAATTCATAGTAAAACGGAATCAGTCCTTTGTGTTCGCTGTAGATGATATTGTACAATCGCTCGAGAATCAGGCTTTTGCCGATTTTACGCCGGCCTAAAAATGCCACACTCCGGCTGATTTCCTGCCTGATATTATCTGCCCAGGTGTACAGATACTCCAGTTCCGAAACACGCCCGATGAGATTGTGAGGCTTTCCTACCCGTTCCCTGATGGCGAATTCGATTCCGCCCAACTCCCATCGCCCGTCTTTATCCAGCCTTAGCAGTTTTTTCATTGTATCCTCCCGGCATGAAGCGTGAAACGTGAAGCGTGAAGCGTGAAACGTGAAACGTGATCCTGAAGATTTCACAGATTTCACAAATATCACGTTTCACGTATCGCGTATCACGCATCACGCATCACGTCAATAATTGCCTTGGCAAATTCCGAGCATTTCACTTCCCTGGCCCCTTCTATCTGACGGGCAAGATCGTAAGTAACGGTTCCCGATTTTATGGCGGCCGCGACAGCTTTCCGGATAAGGTCAGCAGGTTCTTTCCATCCGATGTAGTCCAGCATCATTGCCCCGGAAAGGATCAGGGAACCCGGGTTGACCTTGTCAAGACCGGCGTATTTGGGTGCTGTGCCGTGGGTGGCTTCAAAGATCGCACAGTCATCGCCGATGTTTGCCCCGGGAGCCATACCAAGTCCCCCGACCTGCGCTGCAAGGGCATCGGAAATATAATCCCCGTTCAGATTCGGGGTCGCTATGACATGATATTCATCAGGCCGCAAAAGCACCTGTTGAAAAAGCATGTCTGCAATCCGATCTTTGATAACGACCTTGCCTTCCGGCTGAACCCCGTTATATGTTTCAAAAAGTTCCTTTTCTGTGATGGTCTTATCCCCGAATTTTTCCCTGGCAACTTCATACCCCCATTTACTGAATGCCCCTTCTGTAAACTTCATGATGTTGCCCTTGTGCATCAGTGTGACCGTGGGCAGGCCCTGGTCAATGGCATAAGAAATGGCAGCGGATACCAGCCGTTTTGTGTTTCGGACGCTGATGGGCTTGATGCCGATACCGGCATCGGATGCCACATCTGTTCCCATCTTTTCTTTTAAAAAGGATATGACCTGTTGAGCATTTTCGCTCCCTGATTCCCACTCAATCCCGGCATAAAGATCTTCCGTATTTTCCCGAAAGACAACCATATCCACTTTTTCCGGATGTTTCATGGGGCTCGGAACCGGGTCAATGTATTGTACAGGCCGGACACAGGCATACAGGTCAAGCTTCTGGCGTATGGCCACATTCAGGCTCCTGATTCCCTCTCCCACAGGCGTGGTCAGGGGGCCTTTGATGGCAACCGCGTATTCTTTCATCATATCAAGGGTACTGTCGGGGAGCCATTCACCGGTTTCCTGATGTCCTTTTTCTCCGGCATGAGCCTCAAGCCATGATATTTTCTTTTTTCCATCAAATGCTGCCTGCACCGCGCTGTCCATGACCATCCTGGCCGCCCGCCAGATATCCGGGCCGATTCCGTCCCCTTCAATAAAAGGAATAATCGGAAAATCGGGCACTCTTAAAGTTCCGTCATCATTTTTTGTAATCTTCGATGGTTCCATAATTTATCCTCTTCAAATCATTCCAATGAAATCTCTTGCACGAACATACAAAATCCGTTATTAACGCTATGTGTAGCTTATAATGCCACAAAGGCACAAAGGCACGAAGTCTCACGAAGGTTCTTTGTGTTTCTGTGCCTTCGTGTCTGTGTTCTCTTCAGCTAAAAAAAGTTGCACATGGCGTTTATTATTTTTTTATAAAAGTAAAAGTTATATTTTTTTTTGCATTTTGGCAATCTTTTTTTGAGTCAGTCGGCGGGGATTTGTTGTTTGCGGAAATCATATCGGTAAAGCAGACACGCAAAACCGGAGTTTTGCGGGCAATAGCGTTCCCAAACGGAGTTTGGGAACGAGGAGAATATCTTCCGATTTTAACACGCTGTTTTCAAACAATTTCAGATATGTTGAATATGAAAAGAAACTAAAAAATGAAAAAGAAAGACGATTACATCCGAAGACAGGTTTACATCATGTCCAATCTGGGCATCTTTTATATAATCATTGTAGGCTTTTTTGCCGTCCCCCTCCTGGGAGCATTTGTGGTGGTGCTGATCAAAGGCGTTGTTGATTTAAGGTATTTTATTATTATCGGGGGTGTCTTGCTATCTGTCATAGCACTGTACGCGCTGATAAAATTTTTACAAAGAATGTTCCGAAAGATCAGACAGGACGGTTTTGCAGCCAACCAGGAGATAAAGGAAAAGATGGGGCAGGGGGAACCGGTTCAGATATCTGTATTCAACGGCCTTCTGACTTTAAATTATGGCGGACGGCAGCACACAAACGCCCTGCCCTTTCAGGAAAATCCGGCTTTGCCGAACCCAATGACAGAAAAACAGCAACAGCCGTCCGACCTGGTGACCCAGATCAGGGGGCTCGCTGATCTAAGGGAAAAGGGTGTGATCACCGAAGATGAGTTTCAGAAAATAAAGGCAAAACTGATCAACGCTTCTGAGAAATAATGTTATAATCATACACAGACGATAATGCCACAAAGACCCTTCGTGAGACTTCGCTCCTTTGTGCCTTCGTGGCATTTTATAAGCTGCACATCGCGTACGTTTAGTATTGACTATATTGTCAGATTTTGGGATAAACAAGGATACTCGTTGTTGCTCGCGGGGATTGACAAATCCCACGCCGCGGGGTTCGGATTTGTTAATCCGAACCGGGTATATTATTTATTCGGAGTTCCCTAACCCTCTGACGCGTGGAAATGACTCGGATTTGTCAATCCCAGCTATAACGAAGATCATGGCCCTGACAAAGCAAGCTTTGAACTCCCATGAATGCTTAACATTGCGAATTACTGAGTTTCAGCAGATGGAAAATCGGTGAACCAGAAACCAAATATCATATCATAAATATCAGAGGATATCATGGAAAGTTATTCACCAAATGGCTATGTTGGTACAAATACGATTATTTTTGCTCAGAGTGTTATTCAGTCCTTGGAGGATATGATAGGGATACCTTTTGAATTAAACAAGGCTTCTTTTAAGGAAGTTCCTTTTTCATCTCAGTTTAATATGATTGCCTGTATTCACTTTTCAGGAGTCATACAGGGAGATTATATTCTTGCCCTGGATGAAATCATGGCAGCGAAACTTGCAGACATTTATGAAGAAGGTATGTCCGATAACGAACTCCGGGAGATGAGGGATGAATACAGCGGTATGATTAAGGAACTGCTGAATATCGCAGTGGGACAGTCTATAACAGAACTTGAGCAAAGCTTCGGAGACCTGACTTATACTCCGTGTACCATGATATACGGGGAAATCGAATTCCCTGATTTTTTATCAGGAAATATGATTATCGAAGGGGATACAGGGAAGATACAATGCGGATTTTCATTGAATCTTGCCAGGCTGAAGATCGGTCAGAGGCTTGAGGAAGCCCTGCATGAGGTTGAAAAAAAGATGACAGAGGCCAGCAAGGCCCGCAAAGAAGTGAAAACCATTCTGCAACTGGTACCTTCAGGGCTGGTTGCTGTCAGTTCGGAGGGGAAAATTCTCCCCGGGTACAGCCGGGCCACTGCTTCGGTGGTGGGACATGACACCGAAAAAGAGATTATCGGCTCGGATCTTGGCACACTTATGAAATTGAAGCCGGATGACTCGCTGGCTCTGGAAAAATTTTTCCTGCTGTTCAAAAAAAACGGTTCATTTCCTCTTGAAGGGCTTATGAAAATGTGTGAAGGTGAATTTGTCAATCAGGATGGAAAAATATTCAAACTGGACTGGCTGCCTGTTGTGAACGATGAAAGTGAATCATTGGAAAAACTCCTGGTTATTATAAAAACAAGAAGTTAAACGTGAAACGTGAAACGTGAAACGTGATGAGTGGTACGTGAAATCTTCACGTTTCACGCATCACGTTTCACGTTTCACGCATCACGTTTCACGCATCACGTTTCACGAATCACGTTTCACGCATCACGTTTCACGAATCACGTTTCACAGAATTGATTATTAAGAGGTAAACATTATGAAGAAGCGTTTCATATCCATACGGTCAAAACTGATCCGCAATACCATGCTGATTATTTCTATAATTTTCATCCTGGTTTTGTCGGTGATTACCATAATGAATGTGCAAAATGCAGATAAGAATATAAAAAAATCAGAGCATAATATCCGTAGTTCGCTGATTGCCAAGGGGAAAACCCTGGCAAGCAATAATGCTTTTGCCATGAGCGGTATGGCAGAAGATTATGCGTTTACCGCTATCCAGGACCTTGTTTCATCCACGGTAAAAGATGATCCTGATATAGAATACGGAATATATATGGACAGCAACCAGGTTGCCTGGGTAAATGCATCATCTGAAAACCCCTCAGGCAGGGTCATGAGCCGTGATCCGTTTACGGACAGGGTTTCAAAATGGGCGGCTTCTCTTGAGACGCTGAACCATCAGATGATTACATTCGGGAATCAGGAAATCATCGAATTTGCAGCCCCGGTGTTTGCTGATGATGAAATCCTGGGATTTATCCGTTATGGTATCAGTACCCGCTCCATGCGCGAATCCCTGGAGGAAGCCCGTGAAAACGGCATTCGGACAAGAAATCAGGCTGTCAAGATATTGCTGTTTATAGGTATTATCTCACTGGCTGTCACCTATCTGGTCATCAGGCGTCTGGCAACTGAAATTACCCGGCCCATCGGTTCGCTGGTTCAGTCCGCAAACGCCATTTCCGAAGGCAATTATAATGTGAGAATACAATCTGAGAGCAATGATGAGATCGGCAACCTGGCAGAGCATTTTGAAACCATGCGAACCACTGTCAAAAGATATACAGATCACCTCCAGGACCTTGTGGATGAAAAAATGCAGCAGGTAAATGATATCCTGAATAATATTGATCAGGGACTCTTCACCTTGAATTTAGATGGTTCTGTAAATAAAGAATATTCCTCCCGGGCCAATGAAATCCTGCGGGTAAAGGATATAGCGTCATGCTCCCTTAATGAAATTCTCCGATTGGATGCAAAACAGGAAAATGCCTTCAATATGTGGCTGAATGTGATTCAGAAGCGACATAACAAGCAGCGATGGAAAAAACTTGCCCGCCTTGCACCCATACATGAACTGGAATTGAATAACCCCGCGGATACCGATATAATTCCGGATTATGTTTCCATCGCATATCAGAAAGTCTATGATAAACAGGGACAGCTTTCCAAGATTATGATTCTTGCAATGGATGAGACGGAAAAGCGGATGAAAGAGCTTCAGATGAAAGAAGAACGGCAGAAACACGAAAGCGAAATGAAGATCATCCTGGGACTCGTCAATACGCCTCCGGGAGAACTTTCAGAATTCATAGAGGATACAAACGAACGTATGGAACGGGTGAGACAATCTGTAGAAGACCATCTGACAGGAACCCGTAAACAGCGCGAAAAACACCCTGACAGCCCTGCTTATGACATCACCGGTGAAGAAATCAATTCTTTGTACCGCGATATTCATACCATCAAGGGCAACAGCGGTTCCTATGGCTTTGAGATGCTCTCTGCCCATGCTCATAATGCAGAGGATGCCCTGGAAAAGCTGCGTGAACCTGTCAAAATGCGAAGAGACAGTGTCCTGGAAGAAATGATAACCCATCTGGACAGGTTGAACGGGGATATTGACCAGATCCATAGCAAGATAAAACTCATATTCGGCAAGGACGAGCGCGCGACCATGCGGATTCCCAAGTCCCATGTCCAGCACATCATCAACACATGCGCGGCCATTGACAGAAGTATCCAATCCGGGCAGGTGAATGGACTGATTGACAAATGTATCATGCTGTCATGGACCCCCATAGAGACGATCACCCGGAAATATCAGAAGATTGTGGGCAGGGTGGCCCGATGGCAGAAGAAAAATATACGGTTTATTGTAAAGCCCGAACATGTTTTTTTTCCTTCGGATATATTTTCCGATATTGATGACGCGCTTTTGCACCTTATCCGAAACGCCGCTGACCACGGGATAGAACCCCCTGAAGTGCGTGAAGAACTGGGAAAAGGGATCGGACAGGTGACATTCGAATTTAAAGAGGAGGATAATGCCAGAACCGTTATTGTCTCAGATGACGGAAAGGGCATTGATACCCGGAAACTTACAGAAATTTGTATAGGAAAGGGATTTATTACCCGTGAAGAAGCGGAAAACCTCGGCGAAAAGGAAAGGCTGAATCTGGTGTTTATGCCGGGGTTATCAACTTCGGATAAAATTACCGATATATCAGGCCGCGGTGTCGGCATGGATGTTGTTCGGGAAAGATTCGAAATGGTCGGGGGAACCGTTTCCATTGATTCAACGGTGGAGTCTGGCACAAAAATCACACTGGCTTTACCCGGGAAAGGTGATGGTTCAATCTCGCCCCGTTACAGCGTATTTGAAGAGGTAAAAGACAGCCTGACACAAAGTGCTGTCGAGTGTGTGATGTCATTATTCGATAAACAGGTCGAAGTCCGTGAACCTTGGAAATCCGATGACCAGTTGGAAGGTCTTTATGATCATGTCCTGTACGTCACAAGTATGAACCGCCAGTTCCAGGGCGTAACAGTGGTCGGAATTCAGACTGATCATATTGAAGCATTTATTGATGAATCTGATATTGAAATGATGATTGACGCTTTGGGAGAATTTACCAATACCTATACCGGACTGGTCATGGATGATCCGAGGTTCAGGGACAGCTTCGACATCCTGAAAGCTTTTCCGCCGTCATACAGAAAGGATTGTCAGCTATCCTTTCCCCGTATGCGTGGAATAAGCGGAAAATTGTTTCAAGACGACAAATGGATATATATCGGTTTTGCCATTCGAAACAGAACTGAATGGGAGCTGACTGACATGGAGGAATAAAATGGCTAAACAAGTTATTATCGTAGATGATTCAAAGTTTCTTATTAAAAAAATCGCAGGATTCTTTGAAAATGAAATGAAATTCGAGGTAGTGGCTTCGGGATATGACGGCAACGATGCGGTCGCGCTGTATCGGGAACACAAGCCGGATCTCCTTACGCTGGATATTACGATGCCTAATAAAGACGGGCAGGAAGCCATGAGGGAGATTCTTACGGAATTTCCGGACGCGAGTATTCTTATAATTTCAGCGGTACGGGGAGATACAGTGCTCGAATGTATGAATGACGGGGCCAAGGGATATATTGAAAAACCCCTGAAATTCGGGGATTCCGAGTTTATCGAGGATTTCAAAGATACCTTGGAAGAAATCTTCGCGATGTGAACGGAGTGCAAAAATTAAGCGAATCGGTTTTTGCCTCTCCGAACGCGGAGTGCAAAGCTTGCTTTGTTACTCGTTCCTATACTCTGTATGGAAACGCATCCCCGCATGAGACATTCTCAGCAGATCGAAAACTTTTTGCGAACAGTGGATTCATCTTCCGATTTTTATATGAAAGTCCCGGATAAAAAATCCCCCCGTTGATTTTACGCTAAGTGCTCCGTTTCAGAAATAATGTCCGGGTTATAAATTTCGCGGAGTGCAAAGCTTGCTTTGCGGGAATCCCGCAGTGGCGCAAAGCAAGCTTTGCACTCCTCCGTTTTAACCCGGACATTATTTATGAAACAGAGCACTTAGTGCTCAGTTCCAGAAATAATGTCCGGGTTATGAATTCAGCGGAGTGCAAGGCTTGCTTTGCCTGTCTGAGGAGAATTCTCCGAAAAGTTCTGCGTCTCGGAGAATCCGAAAAAGTTCAGGTAGGCCACTAAACCGGGTATAAATGAGTTTTACGATGATTACTCTGGAAAACAGCCCGGACGAAAATTGCCATGAATAAAGGCTTCAGAAAATGCAGACTTTTTGAAAAGAAAAAAAGCTTGACATATATTCAATAATTATGCATATATTTATATTATTAAAATAATCTGAAACTATTAACCATCATGGGAAGCATTACCCAAAAGCAGGCTGCATATACATACCATAAAATTCAGAATGTTACTCGTTCCCAGGCTCTGCCCGGGAATGCATCCCGCAAGGCTTTGCCTTGCAAGGGATTTCGCTTAACTTGTCTGTTTTAAAACAAAAACAAGGCTGAACCTGGGAACGAGAATTTCCTACTTTTTGGGAATGCGCCCCACCAGGAATTCCAAATAAACAACATACCGATTCCGGAAGACAGCAAACGGTGGGTTACACCTGGCTTCACCCCTGTATTTCGAAATCCTGAGGAGAATCGCGAAATGAAGCACAAACAACTTTTTATCTATTTGAAATACATTATAATTTTTATAGCCATCTCTTTTATACCTGTCACTTCGGTTCCGCTGGCAAAAGAGATTTCCCCATGTTTTTCAACCCTTTGGCCCCACGAAAAAAGCGACCTGTCGCCTGATCCCGCACTGATTTTCGGCAAACTTCCAAACGGGTTCCGGTATGTGCTGATGGAAAATAAAGAACCCAGGGACAGGGTGAGCCTCCGCCTGAATGTGCAGGCAGGCTCCCTTAATGAAACCGATGACCAGCAGGGGCTGGCCCACTACCTGGAGCATATGATGTTCAACGGCTCTGAAAACTTCCCTCCCGGGGAACTGGTAAAATACTTCCAGTCCATCGGCATGGCATTCGGTTCGGATGCCAATGCTCACACAGGATTTTCCGAAACTGTGTATGATGTGCTGCTGCCCACAGGAGACCGAAAAAGCCTTGAAGAGGGCATTCTGGTAATACAGGACTATGCCAAGGGCGCGCTGCTTATGGAATCAGAAGTGGAACGGGAAAGAGGGATCATCCTGGCGGAAAAACGAACCCGGGATTCCGTGTCTTACAGAACCTATGTGGCATCCATGAAATTCCTGTTTGCCGGTTCCCAAATTACCGAGAGAATGCCTATCGGAACGGAAGCGGTCATCCGGAAAGCAGATCAAGCCCGCCTGAAAGCTTATTACGACGCATGGTATCGGCCCGAAAATATGGTTGTGGTCATGGTGGGAGATTTCGATATCAAGGTGGCAGAACCCCTGATAAAGTCCGCGTTCGGAAAGTTTTCTGCCAGAACCCCTGCGCGCCCCTGCCCGGAAACAGGGGTGATAAAACACGAGGGAATAAGATCGTTCTATCATTTTGAAAAAGAGGCAGGAAACACAAAAACATCCCTTCAGGCGGTCTGGAATAGAGAACCGGAACCGGATTCCCCGGATTACCAGAAAAACATGATCATGCAATACCTGGGAAACAGCATCCTGGATAACCGGCTGGAAGCTATGATCGAAAATCCGAATAATCCCTTTACCTCTGTATCCATATATTCTGGCATCTTCTTAAACCGCATCGGTTACGCAAAGCTTTCAGCCCGGTCTGCTCCTGAAAACTGGAAAAAAGTCCTCACGCTCCTGGAGAATTCACTCCGCCAGGCCCTTGAGTTCGGATTCACCCCGTCTGAACTGGACAGGGTTAAAAAAGAGTTTATCGCAGAACTGGATGCCGCGGTCTTAAAGAAAGATACGCGCGACAGCGAGGGACTGTCAGATCTGATTATAGATAACCTCAATGATGACAAGGTGCTGATGTCCCCGGAGCAGGAAAAAGAACTGTACGCGGGTTTTGTGGAATCCCTGACCACCGGGAAGGTGGATGAGGCCTTCGCAGGCGTGTGGAATAAGGATCACCGTCTGATCCTGGTCACGGGAAATGCCTCCGTCAGTGAAAAAGACAAATCCCCTGAAGATGTCATCCTGGCAGTTTTTGAAGAATCCGCAAAAAAAGGAGTAACGAAACCTGCGGAAGACAAAGCCATTAAGTTCCCGTATCTGGCTGAACCTGAGACAGCAGGTGCGGTGAAGGGACGGACTGAAATTCCTGATCTGGGAATCGAACAGATCGACTTTGAGAACGGTGTACGACTGAATCTGAAAAAGACCGATTTCAAAAAAAATGAGGTGACTGCTGCTGTCAGCTTCGGTCCGGGGAGAAAGGCCGAACCAGCGCCGGGACTCGCCATGTTTGCAACATCGCTGGTGAACAGAAGCGGGCTGGGCCGTCTGACAGAAAATGAACTGGACAGGGCCCTGGCCGGCAAAAATACCAGTGTCCGGTTCGGAGTAAAAGAGAACTGTTTCCTGCTGAAAGGAAGCTCTGTATCCCCGGAAATCCCCCTTTTATTTCAACTGCTTTATGCCCATATTACTGATCCGGGGTACCGTGAGGACGCGTATAACCTTGTCCGGCGTCAGTTCGGACAGATGTATGACAAGCTTTCTCACACGATTGAAGGAGCAATGCAGTTGTCCGGGGAACGCTTCCTTGCAGGTGGAGACAGCCGTTTCGGTATCGCATCCCGCGAAGCAACCGGAAAACTTGCCTTGGAGCAGGTTCGTGACTGGACTGATCCTTCAGAAAATCCGGGCCTGGAAATATCCGTGGTGGGAGATTTTGATCCTGAAATCGTAAAAGACCTGGCAGCCCGCTATTTCGGCACGCTTCCCCTTCGGAAAAAGGTTGAGGAAAAGGAGGAATCCCTGGAATTCCCGGTCGGAGAATCCCTTACAACCGAGGTGGAGACCGATGTTGACAAAGGCATGGTCATTATGGCCTGGCCCACGGAAGATTATAGTGATATCAGCCGGGTACGCCGTCTTTCCGTGCTGGCGAACGTCATTGATGAACGGCTCCGGGAAGAGATACGGGAAAAGCTCGGAGCCACGTATTCCCAATATGCCTACAATAATTCAAGCCGGACTTATGCCGGCTACGGGGTTCTCCGCTGTGTACTCTATGTTGATCCCGGGATGTCGGAAAAAATCATAAAGAAAGTCAGACGAATCGCTTCCGAACTTGCGGAAAAAGGCCCGACAGAAGATGAACTCCGGCGGGCACTTGATCCGGTTCTGACCAGCATAAAGGATATGATGCGGACAAACAGATACTGGCTCAGTACCGTTCTTAAAGGTTCCGCGAGATATCCGAAACAGATCGAATGGTGCAGAACCATACAGGAGGATTATGCATCCGTAACTGTTCAGGATATCGCGCTTCTGGCAAAAACTTACCTGGATAAAAATAAGGCTGCGGAAATTGTGATAAAGCCTGTTCCGAAGAAAGAATGATTGTAATTCTTAAATGTTGCTTCAAATTTTAATTCTAATCTGTGAATCCTTGCCTGACAGGGATTTATAAATTCGTCATGATGCAAGAACCTCTTTTAACAGGTTTTTATATCTTTCGGCCCCTCCCATTTTGGTTAACTCATGGATAATACTTGCAGTTTTTTATTTTCCGGAATATTTGCAACCATCCGCTGCTTTCCCGGTATGTCGCCGCTTTTTCCGACCCCGGGAAGGTCGGACTGCAGAAGAATATAGGCACAGTATACAAGGTACACATGAGATATGACAGAAGAAAAATATTCTGCGGAGATATCTCCGAATCGGGATGCATCTTTACGTTTTTATGAAAGATTTCAATTTTCCATCTGAATCTGTATGCGATGAGAATCTGACGGGGAGATGCTTTCAGGTAACTGCATGCGATATATCTGAGGCATCCGCCGCGCTTTTTCTTTTTTAATTCCGAGCATACCGCTGTTATTTTTCCGACACCTTTCAGAAAAACCTCGGTATGTCTTACGCTGAACTCCTTCCGCTTTCTTTTCTGATCGTCCGTGAGAACACGCACGGTTTTCCGTGCTACCTTTTTTATATTTCTGAAAAAAGAGTCCGTTCTGTCCCATCCGCGGGATTTCGGGGTTTTCGCATACTTTGCCTCCGATTTCAGGCCCCGGGAACTTTTCAGAGCCGTTATAAAATGCCATCCTCTGCTCAGAACAGTGTTCTGTATTTTTTTATTGTCATAACCGCTGTCGGTCAGAACAGCAATATCCTCATTATTGTGAAGGCCGATATATTCATACATATTCAGTTCGTTAAGATAAGCGACGACCTCTGTCGTGTTCGGTCATATACGTCAGACCGGCAGTATTTTTTCGTATAAAAAGGAATAGGAGGCAGAGGAATAATTATTCCGTTAAAAAACAGGATTATCTTCGTCCGCTGATGCCCTATCACATACCCTTTCCCGTGGTTGAATTTCCGCACATTTTCGGATTTCAGGCCGGAGCGGCCCTGAACCGTGCTGTCGATGATCCGGCGCGAGCTGACTGGCCTGCGACGCGACGATGGTATCTGCATCCCTGATGCTAACATATTGAAAATTAAATATTCAGACAGTCAGGCAGCATCAGCTTTACAGAAAGAATCCTGATTATTTAAAAAAATCTCTTGCACAAAAAATAAGAGTGTTTTATTAAGGTATAATCAGTTGATCGGGAAATTTTATAAACACCGGGTTACGGGGAGATATTTATCTTCCGGAAGCCTGAAAAATCAGGGATAAATCTTTCGGAAGCAGTTTTCCTAATCCGGTCAGAAAAATCTGTTTTTAGCCCTTTTCAGATTTTAATATATTGTTTTTATA
>JAUCGG010000001.1:49743-74420 GCA_030378015.1 Desulfococcaceae bacterium HSG8 | reverse complement strand
TGTTCGGAGAAAAATTTCCCGACCTTTTCGAATGGATTGTTGAAAGGATGGAAGATTTGCCTCTGCCGAGAAATCGTCAGGTAACCACCTGATATGTCAAATTTGTCCCGGCTTAGGTGGGTAGCCCAAAATTCAAAGGGCATGACTATTTTTCATATAAAGACAAGGGGGCTTCGGATATCTTCGGCAACAGCAGAAATTTTCAGAAAGCGTCATTCAAAGCCCTGACAAAATCCCTGGATGCGGCGCAGAAGAACGATATTGTTCAGGTGCTTCTTGATTTGAAATATAAAAATATAACAGGAGATACTGTTGACTGGAACACGAATGATTTCCAGCTTGCGGATGCAATCAGAAATATTGCTGAAAAATTCATGACAATCGTGGAAACGCTGAAGAAAACGGTTGACCGCTTTGATGTGCTTTTCAGTTCCGCGGACTTTCATACCAGTCTGTTGGGCAAGTTTACCGGGAAAACAACGGAAAGCAATTATATTGAGAGGGCAGAGCTTTTTTTAAGCAGTAAAAATGATTTTCAGGATGCTACAAAGCGTATAAGAAAGACAGAGAAATTTGTCAAAAAGAATTTGGACAAGGCAAACAGTCTTAAAAGATTTGCTGATGCGCTCGGGGTTGAGATTGAAAAGGCCGGTGTCACTTCAGAGAGCATGAAGGCCGGAATCAGGGAGTTGGAGGAATTTTATAAAAATTCGGTTGTTGAGAATTTCAAAAAGATTCAGAATGTTGCCCAGAAGCTCAGGGATGAGTATTTTGGTCTGATAAAAGATGAGAATGAGGAGATGTCAAAGCTTCATGCGGGTCTGAAAGAGGGGGCCCGGGCTGTTATGGAAGAAATTGCAGAGTATCCTGATGATCTGAACACAAACAGCGGAGCAGAAGCTGAGAGTATCCTGAAATATGCGGAAAATCGGATAAACAGCAAAGTTGAGCTTGGCAAAAGCGTGCAGTGCAAGAACTGCAAAATGTCTCTTTCCGAAATGAAAAACAGTATTGCCCTGATACCGCAGAAAGAGACGGAATTAACGCTGGTTCAGGCCGGTATTGTCAAGGAGAGGAAAAAGACTGATCCTGGAAAAGAGAAATCTCCTAAGAAGATTATACTGAATATTTCCAGGAAAATGACAGTTAAGGCATATCGTGAAATGCTGTCATCCCAGATACGGAATCTGAGCGGGCTTGATGATGAGGATGCGCTGGAAATTGATGTACGCCAGACCGAGGTTTAAATCTCGTTCCCAGGCTCTGCCTAAACTCCGTTTGGGAACGCACTTGCCCGCAAAACTCCGGTTTTGCATGTATCTGAGCGGGCATCGTGCAAACAGAGTTTGCCTCGCAAGTGTGTTCCCAAACCGGAGTTTGGGAACAAGGTTATTTGCAGGGCTCCGTTGACCTCGTCTCACCTCGTTCCCAAACTCCGTTTGGGAACGCACTTGCCCGCAAAATTCCGGTTTTGCGTCTGACATCAGGAAGAAGCTCGGAGGTCTTTACAAATACACCACACAGGAGGTAAAAGCCATGTTGAAACACGCTGCAATTTTTGTTTTCCTGGGACTGATCTGCGGTTTTGCAACGCCCGGGGCCCTGGCACAAATCACGCTTGACGGAACCCTGGGACCGGCAGGCGATCTTTCCGGCCCCGACTACCAGATCGGCGCGGAACTGGGACAACAGACAGGCCCCAATCTGTTTCACAGCTTCGGTCAGTTCAACATCAACACCGGTGAAAGCGCGTTATTTACAGGCCCGGATTCGGTCAGCAACATCATCACCCGTGTGACAGGCGGAACCGCATCATGGATTGACGGCCCCCTAGGGTCAGGAATACCCGGGGCAGATATGTTCTTCCTTAATCCCGGTGGCGTGATGTTCGGCCCGAATGCTTCCCTGGATATAAGCGGCTCTTTTCACATCACCACGGCAGATTACCTGCGCCTGGGCCGGGATGGCCGATTTGACGCGGTTCAGACGGAAAACACCGTGCTGACAACGGCCCGGCCCTCCGCGTTCGGATTTCTCGGACACGGAAGCGGGGATATCAGCGTGGGAGGAACCCTTGTTGCTCCCCAGGGAGAAACCTTGTCGCTGACAGGCGGGAATGTGAATATCACAGCCGGAATCATGGCAGTACCGGACGGGCAGATCAGCATTGCCAGCACTGCCGGCGCCGGCGAAGCCGGGCTTGGCGATTCCGAACCGGACATTTCCTCTTTTGAGCATCAGGGCGATATTTCCGTTTCCGACGGCTCTATCCTCGAAGTCAGCGACTCTGGTAAAATCAGTATCCGGGGCGGGAGATTTATAGTCAGCACAGGATCGTATGTTGCAGCAAGAACCAGTGAGGCAGACGGACGCGGGATCGATATCCGGGTGAGCGACGCGCTGCTTACAGACGGAGGACAGTTATATTCCGATACCCTGGGAAACGGAGATGCCGGCGATATTTCCATTTTAGCGGATTCCCTGGCACTTGCCAATGAAGGATTAATCAACTCGGCTTCCGGAGCCTTGTATGCCGACGATGAAGGCCAAATTACCGCCATAGGCGGAACAGGGCGAGGCGGAGATGTGCTGATAGATACTGGCAGTCTGGAAATGAGCGGCGGAGGAGCCGTTATCTCATCTGCTATGGCCCAAGGCAGCGGCGGAAATATCTCTGCGACTGTCCGGGAAACCGCTGTTATTTCAGGATACGGCTCCTTTTCCAGAAGCGGATTCTTTTCCGAAGCAGGGGACACCGGAGATGCAGGCAATGTTGAAATTTCTGCCCGCGCACTCAGCATCAGCGACGAGGGCGTAATTAACACGGCAGCGGGCGGAACAGGCCGCGGCGGGAATGTAGTGCTGCAAGCGGATTATTTGGATATAACCGACGGCGGATATGTGATGAGTTCCACCCTGGGGCCGGGGCGCGGCGGGGATATTTCTGTGAACGCCGAAGACGCGGCCGTGATTTCAGGACAGGGTTCCCAGGGTTCTTTCAGCAGCGGATTATTTGCCACTGCCGAACCAGGGAGTACCGGGGACGCAGGCAGTATTGAGATTTTTGCCGGCACACTCACAGTCTCAGATCAGGGAACCATATCCGGGGAAACTTACGGAGCAGGACATGGCAGCAATATTGTAATGAACGCGGATCATTTGGGTGTAACCGGCGGGGGAAGCATATCCGCTTCATCATTGGATGCGGGGCACAGCGGAGATATCTCTGTAACTGCCCAGAAATCCGTCACCATTTCCGGAACCGGAACAGAAGGCGCCAACAGCGTTATTCAGGCGAGCAGTATCGGAACCGGGGACGCGGGAAGCATTACGGTTTCTACGGACATCCTGACCATTACCGATAACGGGGCATTCCTCGCCAGTACGGGAATGTACTTCGACGGCAGCATCATCGGCGGAGAAGGGCGCGGCGGGGATATTACATTGGATGCAAATCGCGTGGAAATGGACAGGGGCTATGTGTCATCCAGCGGCATGAGCCTCAGTCCGGAAGCAGGTCGGGGCGGAGATATCTCAATTACTGCACGGGAAGCCGTTAACATCTCCGGCTCCGGAACGGATGACCTGGGGAGTAACCTGGGTGAATTTTACGGTGTATATTCGCAGACACAAAGCTCGGGACACGGCGGAACGATTACGATTAAGACAGACGAACTGAATATCAGTGAAGACGGACTG
This sequence comes from Desulfococcaceae bacterium HSG8, assembly GCA_030378015.1. GTDB lineage: Bacteria > Desulfobacterota > Desulfobacteria > Desulfobacterales > 4be13 > JAUCGG01. The sequence goes on along the minus strand of JAUCGG010000001.1, from coordinate 70,721 downwards.
ATCAACGTCGAAACTTACGGCGAGGGCCAGGGCGGGAATGTTATGCTGGATGTGAACCGCCTTAAACTTAACCAGGGCGGTGCTCTGACAACTGTTACTCGCGGCCCGGGCCGTGCCGGGGATATTTCCATCACTTCCGGAGATTCTGTCACGATTTCCACGCCCGGCGCGAAAAATCCTGAGACGGGGATATTTGCAGAAACCCTGGGCAGCGGAGACGGGGGAAATATTACAATCAAGGCAGACCGACTGGCGTTATCCGACAGCGGCTTTATTGCAGCCAAAAGTTCCGAAACCGGGAATGCCGGGGACATTTTTATCACCCCCGCGAATACAATACAGATAGAGAACAGCACGATCACAACGCAAGCTGAGAATGCCGGGGGCGGCAGGATGACCATAACCGTCAGGGAATCGCTCCGCCTGTCAGACGGTGAAATTACCACCAGCGTCAGGGAAGGTGCGGGCAACGGTGGAGATATAACAATAAACCCGAAGAAATCCGGGGCAGAGCCGCCGGAATTTATTATCATGGATAACAGCAGCATCATTGCCAAAGCATACAGGGGAAACGGAGGAAATATAGATATCACTGCAAATCATTTTATTCAATCCTCCGGAAGCGAGGTGGATGCCTCGTCGGAACTGGGGATTGACGGTTCAGTGGAAATAGAGTCTCCAGATGAGGATGTCAGCACCGGCCTGATCATCTTACCTGCAAATTACCTTGATGTCACACGCTGGATGAAAACCCCCTGTGCGGCGCGCTCTGCTGAAAAAGTCAGCCGGTTTGTGATAAAGGGGCCGGACGGCGTACCCACCTCATCCGACGACTGGCAGCCGAGTCTTCTGGCATGGCCAGATAGTACCCATGAACTGCCGTGATCTCCGTTCAGGCCGCTATAGCCTTTAAGATAATCTTTGTCCGGAAGGAGTGCAAAAATTAAGCGAGGGCAGCGAGCGGTTTTTTTTTGCATATCGCATGAGGCAAAAAACCGCTCGCTGCCCTCGCTTAATTTTTGCACTCCTTTTTCTGACAATCTTTTCCTTAAAAGCTCTATCCATGCCGCCGGAAATGATTGGGATTTGTCAATCCGTGTAGCGGACGTGTCCCGCGGTAAATTTTTATCGACAATTTTGTCGGTCAATAACCCTGATTGTCGAAACCCGCCTCCGGATATAGGCATAAATATCTGTTTTTACAGAAACCAAACTTTGGCACGGATATTGATATATTTGTAAGGGAACTCGAAATAATAATATACCCGATACAAAAATGCAGGGTGGGTGGAGCGAAGCGTAACCCATCGCACAAGGTGGGTTACGCTTCGCTCCACCCACCCTGCATTCCGGGTATTTTATTTTTTGGGAAATCCCTAAGTCCGGCCGGAGCAAGACCGGGCTGATGGCCGAAACGAAGATCAGGGCCGAATTTTGTAACGGCACTCCTTAATGAAGGGCAGGTTGCCGGGTGCTGACAAAACCGAAAACCAAAAAAAGAGATATGAAATGAGAAGGAAAGTATTCAGAAGGATTCAGAAAGGATTTTTGCAATTTGCCGCGGCGTTTCTGATTCTGGCGATTTTGCCGTCAGTTGTCTGCGCCCAGCCCCCTGATATTATCAAAAGTGTTTTACCTGTAAGTGCGAGCCAGGGGGAAACGGTCACACTCATAGTAACCTTGGATGAAAGCCTCGGCACACCGCCGGTTCCGCCTTCGGACGTGATGCCGTTCAGCGTGAAAATCGGGACCATTGAAGGTATAAATGTCAGCAGGACCGATTTTGTCATCACAGCGACATTTAATATTCCCGGAACCGAATCCGTGGGAGCCAAAGATGTTTCCGTAGAATTTTCAGCGCCTCCGGATCAGCCGGATATGGGATCGCTGGTCTCCGCAGAGAGCGGTGCTTTTGAAGTTCTGCCAAGCGGTGAAACCGGTTCATTGCAGGTGAACATCGAACCCGCGGACGCGGTCACAGCCGGCGCACAGTGGAAAGCGGACAGCTACTCATGGCAGAACAGCGGAACCACGGTTTCCAGCCTGACCGTGGGAACCCACACAGTCAGCTTTGAAACCATTGACGGATGGACTGCCCCGGCAAGTCAGACTGTAAGCGTCACTGCGGGAGAACCCGCAACCACAACCGGAACTTATGCTCAAAATACATGCGTTGCCGGAGACATTGACGGAAACGGCCTTGTCAGGATCAGCGATGCCATCATAGTATTTCAGATATTGACGGGACTGCTGGATCCGGAGGATGATATTCAGATCTGTTCGGATGTGAACAACGACGGGAAAATCGGATCGCTGGAAGCTGTTTTCATCCTTCAGAATCTGACCGTGACCGGTCTGTCAGGCATCATTTATGTGGACGCTGACAATGCCTCGGGAGTCGAAAATGGTCAGTCATGGGCAACGGCCCATACCACCCTGACTGACGCATTGATCAAAGCTGTGTCCGGCAATGAGATATGGGTGGCCGAGGGCACATATTACCCAACCACGGGAACTGACAGAAATGCGAGCTTCAGCCTGATTGCAGGCGTGACATTGTATGGCGGTTTTGCGGGAACCGAATCCGGTTCGGACGAACGCGACTGGGAAGTCAATAAGACCGTTCTGTCTGGTGACATCGGCACTTCAAACGACAATTCCGACAACGCCTATCATGTCGTAGTCGGCTCCAATGATGCCATCATTGACGGGTTCACGATTCAGGACGGGAATGCCGATCTCGCCAATGACGGTTCCGGTTCCCTGGTTGAAACGTCAGCATCTGATATGGAAATTCTGCGAATTGTCACGGACATCAGGTCCGCTGCCGGCGGCGGGATGCTGAATGTTCATGCGGCCACAGTCACCAGGAACTGTACATTCAGGAACAATTCGGCAAGCAAGGGCGGTGCCGTCTATAACATGGTCACAAAGACTTGGAATCCGGGCAGCGCACCGGAGATTAATGCGTCTCCGTACTTTGAAAACTGCGTCTTCGATAGCAACTCCGCCAGCGGCCGCGGTGGCGCGGTGAATTCGGACTTCTTCACCTCACCGACATACCTGAACTGTCAGTTCCTGAACAACCACTGCGATTCAAAGGGCGGGGCAGTTTACAACGACATGGGCTGCCCGTCCTATTTCGTCAACGTCCTGTTTGCCGGAAACACCGCCGAACGCGGCGCAGCGGTCGTGGCTGACGGCAGTGCCTCCCATCGCATGGCCTACTGCACCTTTGTCGGCAACACTGCTGACGATCTGGGTGCGGCCCTGTACCAGGGCACCTACATGGGCGACGATATGCAGTCGGGACAGACATTCAGGGGCAACGAGGTTCATCTGTACAACTCCCTGCTCGTGGGGAACAGCAGCGAGTCATCCTCCAACTCCGTCAGCAACTGGCATGACGACAGTGCCACCTACGACACCGATTCCGTTATTGAGACAGAAGACGGCACATATACTGTGACGGACTACCTTGATGCAGCCACTTATGCCTCCAAAAACGCTGATTACGGCTGGCAGCCGGACCGGGTGACGGGTGCGGCCGCCTGGATTGCCACATTTGATGATGATGCCAACAGCGCGTTTGTGACTTACTCTTATGACACCTCCGCGTCAGCCGGTTCTGCCGGCACCGTTTATGTCAACGATGACGCTGCCGACGGGGGCGACGGCTCGTCCTGGGGAAGCGCATACAACGACCTTCAGGACGCCCTGGCCGCGGCACCCTCGGGATCACAGATATGGGTTGCAGCGGGAACCTACAAACCGACTGACGGCACGGATCGTGAGGCGGCCTTTGTAATGAAAGCGGGCGTTGAAATATACGGCGGTTTTGACGGAGCCGCAGACAATGCTCTGAATGACCGTGATCCCACAGCCAATGTCACAATCCTTTCCGGAGACATCGGCGTTGCGAACGACACCGCGGACAATTCCTATCACGTCCTGTTCGGCGCGTCTGACGCGACCGTTGACGGTTTCACCATCCGGGACGGGCGCGCTGAGGGGAAGTTTTTTAACAGCCGCGGCGGAGGACTGCTCTGCTACGACGGCAACTCGCCGACCGTCAGCAACTGTACATTCACGGACAACTATGCCACGGAGGGCGGTGCGATTGCTGCCTACTATAACAGCGCGCCGACCGTCACTGACTGCACGATTGACTCAAATTCCGCAGAACGGGCTGGCGGCATCCTGTTTCGCACCGGCCCGGACAGCCAGGCGACTGGCGCACAGGTTTCCGGAACCATTTTCAGCAACAATTCCGCAAGTGACCGTGGCGGGGCTGTCTATGTTGATTACGGGGCCTGGCCCAGTTTCACGAACTGCACGTTCACCTCGAACACCGCCACAGGCAACGGAGGCTCTGTCTATGTGGATAACAACTCGTCCCAGTTGTCTGTCATCCAGACCTGGTTCGATACCTGCACATTCGAGGATAATGTGACAGGGAAGCGCGGCGGCGCTTTCGCTATTTATGAGGGAACCGTCCATCTTTCCGCTTCGACCGTCACCAACAACAGCGCCGGGACCGGCGGAGGCGGAATCGCACTGGATTACCAGGGGGCATACAATGCAGATGAGCTTTCAACCATTTTCGGCAATCAGACGACAAGCGGCGACGCTGATATTGATGACGATTCAAGCGGACCCCAGGGACCACCGGAGGGTAAGAGACCATAATTCAGACTGACTTGAATTTTACAATTAACCCCTGAAGCGACATTTGAGATATAAGAAACTGAAATCAGAATTTTTTATCTCTGAGAGTCGTTTGGGGGAATAATGTATTGTCAGTAAATAGATCGAAAACTTTCTGTCTGACAGTGGATTCCGGGTTAAAACCGGAAGATATTCATCTTCCGGTTTTCCCCGGAATGACAATTTAACATACTGTCATTCCGGGCTTCGACATGAACTCAGCCGAACGGAAAATCGGATGTTTTCCGGTTTTAACCCGGAATCCACTGCTTGCGAAAGTTTTCGATCTACTGATTGTGGAACAAAGAAAATGAACACAAAAGAGAACGTATTCAGATTCGTTTGCCAGGTGTCTGCACTTTGCGACTTCTTCTATTCAGCATGATCTTTGCCGGAAGACCGGAATTAGCATTCAGCTTGTACCGCCCGTGGAGAGGGGTTAAGAGCGACTCGTGGGAACGAGAAGATGGCGGGGCTTTTCTAAGTTCCCGCTTTGTTCCACGGGGACGCGAAGCGCCCGGACTGCATTTCCACGCAAAACGCGGGAGCGAGAAGAACGAGAGGAAAAATATTTTTCAGAACAGCGGGACTACAGATATTTCCAGGCTTCCTGCTCTGTCATATCACGGACAAATACCAGTGCGGCAAGTGATTTTCCGTAAGGCACGACGCAGACATTGAGTTCCACATCAACGGGAGAACCGTCCGAACGGATAAACTGGGACTCATATATCCTCGGCACATTCACCCCTGATATCCTGTCGGAATATCGTTTTGTATTTCTGACAAATTCTTCTTCGCCAATAAATTTTCTGAGATGAGCGCCGATAAGCTCTTCCTTGGAGAAGCCGCTCATCCTGCAAAACGCCGGGTTTGCAAATCTGACTTTGAAATCGTGGACGATGATGATTCCGTCTTTCGCGTGATCAACAAGATCACGATAGGTGTCTTCAATATCCCTGCGTTCCTGTATCTCCTCCTGGAGTTCGACCATCCGGTCTTTTTCTCCGCCCTCCTGATCGTCCCGGGAAAAAACCTCATCCCGCATCGTCAAATATTTTCCTTCTATGAAATCCGCCAGTTTTCCGATCTCTTCCAAACCGAACCGGGGAACATTCAGGTCTGTATCCGTATCTGTGACAAGGGCAATGAGGTCATTATTCTCGCGACAAAGGGGTTCTTTGTGCGCTGCCGCGCGAAATATCTCTATTTTGGGCTTGTTCTCTCTTTTATAACCTTCGACAATGATAATGTCCACATCCTGGAAATACGCCTGAAAGCTGTCCAAACTTTCGGAATGATGATTTTTTATCATTGCAATGCTTTCGGCGGAAGCAAGAACGACCGTGTCAGCGCCGGCTGCCCCATGACGCCTTTCCTTCTCAATATCAAATTCATGAGACGCATGTTTTATGATACCGATTCTGTATCCCCGCTTTTTTAAATCGGGAATCAGTTTCTTAATAAGCGTGGTCTTGCCTGCTCCGGATTTGCCTACAATGGAAATAATCTGCGGCATAATAAATCACCTCTGTAAAAATAAAAGGGTGCGGGGCCCCCACCTGTCATTCCGATTAATGTAGAACGACTTTTCAAGTCGTTCGTAACGATTTGAAAAATCGTTCTACAGGAAAAGTGTGAACTGACAAATGAAGGATGCCTCAAAAAGTATCAATTCATTTGAGCGAAATCATAAGTCAGGAAAACAGTGTTGTCAAGTTATCATTGAAACACAGGTGATTGTATATGGATTAAATGGCGATTGAACCGCAGATGCTGATCTGAAATCACACTGAGGCTGCTTTCAATTTTCCACTTTGTGAACTTTTCACTATTGAGGTCACAAGCGCAAAAGCTTTTCTGCAAGAACAGTGCTTATATCCCGTGTTTTCAAGGAAATCCGGATAAAGCGGTCCGAAAGTCCCCTGAAATTTGAGCAGTCTCTGATGAAAATTTTGTCATGCGACAAACTTATCAGACATAATATAAAATATATACAGATAGTTAAAATACTGACGATGAGAAACACAATAAATAATGCTTCTTATATAAACAAGAAACGATGAATCCCTGTCTGGCAAGGGATTACAAATCAGGAGCAAAATTTAAGTATAAAAAAGGCCGGAACTGTGATACTAGGGATTTCTGTGATCCTTTGAGCAATGATGACCTTTCCCGGACTGCCGGATTCGGAAGTACGGAAATTTGAACAGCAGCGGGAACCCGCCAGATCATCGGTTTCGTCTTCCGTAGCGTTTCCAGTGTGTTCTCAATACGGTTCTGGCTTTCACACTGGCTGTGCTTGTCTTTCAGATAGGCTCGTTAATCTGACACTGTTCCGGCAGACAGGCTTGCGAGGATTGGCAAATCCCCAGCCTGATTCTGCCAACCTCTTGCATGCTCCCGTCGGATTGGCAAATCCGGCAGCAATGTGGTTCGGATTTGCCAATCCGAACCGGGTAATGGAGAGCGGACCAGGCAACAGACAGGCTTTAGGAGGAAAAGATGCTGGAAAAAATAGTCGTTTTTATGATCGTAGCGACAGCGGTTGCTTATTTTGCAAGACATCTGTGGAAGCTGTTTAAAAACACTGGAGATGTCGGCGGATGCGGCGGATGCAGATGTTCTTCGTCATGCAATAGTGACGAGTCGTGTCAGCAGGCATTGGAAATTAAAGGAAAGTAAAATGAAACATCTGCCAGACATAAATGAAGATTTTACCGGACTCTATCAGATGGTTATCGCTCCGATTCGGACAAAACTGATGATGACCGGCCTTGATCTGAAAATTTTCAATCACTTATCCGAATTTATCTCAGCCGGTGCAGTGGCTCAGATCATGAACATCCATCCGGGGAATACCAAGCGATTTCTGGACGGCCTGTCCATGATTGATCTGGTTGAGAAAAAAAACGGGCTTTACCGAAACCTCCCTGTGACGCAGACTTTTCTGACAGAAGATGGGCCTGCATATCTGGGACCCTTGTTTTTTGCAACGCAGCACGCGGCCATAGATTCTCTCGCAAACTTGGCGGATCTGATTCAAAAAGGCCCATCTCCGGTTTCTTATGAATCGGATATGGGAGATGAATCCTTCTGGGCCGAGGCCGCAGAGGCAGGCGCGGGATGGGCCTTGGGCGGTATAGGACAGATGACAACGGAGATCATCAGCCGGCTCCCTGGGTTTCCCTCCTTTAAAAAGATGCTGGACCTGGGAGGCGGACCCGGTATTTTCGGAATTGCTATCGTGGCCGCGCATCCGAGTATGAAAGGTATCATCTTTGACCAGCCTGCAGTGGTGAAAGTCGCTGAGAAGTATATCATGGAGTATGAATTGGAAGATCGGATGAGAACCATGGCCGGCGATTACATGAAAGATTCCATTGGCGAAAATTATGATCTGATATGGGCAAGTGCGACGCTCAATTTTGCCAGACATAATATTGATCCGATGATGAAAAAGATCTGCGACGCGCTCAACCCGGGCGGTGTGTTCGTCAGTTTTGCCGACGGCATGACATACGAAAAAACCAGCCCGGATACAATGCTGACGCATGTCGTTATGGAAATGAGGAGCGGAACAGATTCCGCTTTTGAGCAGGGAGAAATCGCGGATGCTATGATTCGTGCAGGATTCAGGTCTGTCCGCTCCCGAACGCTGAATACGCCTGTGGGTGATATGGATATGGATATCGCCCGGAAGGGTTGACAGAAATCGGAAATCGTTCCGGAGTGCCAAACTTGCAGTTTGGCAAGTTTGGCAATATTTCCGATGCCCGGAAACCGGGTTTCTTTCCCAATGGGATGGAACACACTCAGTGAACGGCAGAAAACCCCGGCTTTTTCCGGGGGAAAAGCCGGGGTTTCTCATTTGCAGGTGTAATATCAACATGCTGAGAGACAGAATCTGTTTTTAAATCGGCAATTTTATATCTACGAGAAGGATGCCGTTTTTCTTTTAAATTTAATAAAGTTCCCAAGTCAGACCTCAGCCCCTGCCGCAACGGGTGACTTTGTTGCTCCCTGAAATCTCTTGACATCACGCGCCGCCTCGCTATATTAAATATTAACAGAAGTTCAGCCTGTAAAAGAAAAGATTTGCTCACAAACCATCTGAAGTCGGAACGGGCGCATTCCTAAAGAGTAGGAAATTTTTGTTCCCGGGCTTCTGCCTGGAAATGCATTTGCAGAGGCTCTGCCTCGTATTTCAGCTCAGAATCGGTGAGTTAAACGGAATGTCTCGCAAGGCAGAGCCTTGCAGGATGCATTCCCAGGCGGAAGCCCGGGAACGAGTAACATATTGAATTTTATAATCTGTACTTTCAGTAGATGGACAATAACAGGCGGGTTCTCCACCCTGCATTTTCGAATAAACACAAAGCACGCTTTGAAATCCTTGGCATTATCAGTAGATCGAAAACTTATGCGGGCAGTGGATTCCGGGCTAAAATCGGAAAACATCCGTTTTCCGATTTTCCCCGGAATGACAGTATCTTAAAGTGTCATTCCGGGGAAAATTAAAAAACGGATGTTTTTTACCTGATCTTAAATTGGTAACCCGGAATCCACTGTTTACAAAAGTTTATCGGGAAGTTTTCGATCTGCTGATTATTTCTGAAACAAAGAACTTCATACAAAAGAGAAAGGAGAAAACAACATGAAAATGATGGACAACATGAAAATCGGAACCAGGATCATCGGCATGGTCTCTGTCATTATTGCCCTGATGACCATGATAGCAGGTTTCGGCATCGTAAAGCTCAACAGCATCGGGGAGGAGATCAAAGAGGTTGCCGAAGAGCACATCCCCATAGGTGATATGCTTACCGACATCGCTAACTCCCAGATGGAGCAAGCCATCCGCTTTGAGCAGGTGTTGCGGTTCGCTCAAATTTCTGCTCAGAAAGAATCTGCAGCCGGGAACCTTAAAAACGCACGCGCTGAATTTGAAAAACTTGCGGCTCAGGCTGATGAAATGATAAAAAAAGGCCGGGAAATCGCGGGAGAAGCTGTTCGGAAAGCCAGGACATCGGAATCAGGGCAGGAGTTCAGGAAAGTTTCTGACCACTTGGAAACTGTTGAAAAGAAACATGCTGATTATGAGGAACATGCCCGGCAGGTCTTTGCCTTGATTGATGAAGGAAAGCTCTATGAAGCATCAGGGTTTGCGGACAATATTGAGAAAGAACAGGAAGAACTGAATCATGAACTGGCTCAGTTCGCAGGAAATCTTCGGAAATTTACCGAGAGATCGGTATTAACAGCTAAACATGATGAGGAAACCGCGGTAAAAGGAATGTGGATACTCTCCGTCTTTTCCCTGGCCTTCGGAATCGCTACGGGAACTCTTATCACCCGGAGCATCACGCAGCCTGTTAAAAAAATCGTTAACATAGCAGCAGATATTGCCGGAGGAAACCTGGACAGGGATATAGACATCCTCCGAAAGGACGAAATCGGCTCACTGGCAGACGCATTCCGTAACATGCAGGACAGGATCAGCAATGTTTTGAAAGAGACGAATGACCTGATCCGCTTGATTCGGGATGGTCAGTTGAATGCCCGCGGAAATACAGAAATCTTCAGCGGCGCATGGCGTGAACTTATCTCCGGTATCAACCAACTGACAGATGCTTTTGTTGCTCCCATCCGAATGACAGCAGAGTGCATTGAGCGGATTTCAAAAAACGACATCCCTGAAAAGATCACGGATGAATACAAAGGCGATTTCAACCGGATCAGAAATAATCTGAATACACTGATAGGCGATATAAATCGTGTGCTGAAAGAGGTGGGAAAACTGAGCGGCACGATTCAGGAAGGCAGACTGGATACCCGCGGCAATACGGAAGTTTCCGGAGGCGGCTGGCTGGAGCTTGTTATCTCGGTAAACAATCTCATTGATTCGCTTGTTTCTCATCTGAATGCCATGCCCGCACCGTCATTTATTGTTGATCGTGAGTTTACCATTCTTTACATTAACAAAGCTGCCGCGAATCTGATCGGGTTGTCCCAGGAGGCTCTTATTGACACCAAATGCTACAATCACTTCAGGACATCAGACTGCCAGAACGAAAAATGCGCCACCGGGCGGTGTATGTGGGAAAATCGGCCTGTGACTTCTGAAACCGATGCCCATCCCCAGGGCAGGGACATTGATATTTCATACAGCGCTGTGCCTATAAAGGATGAGGCTGATAAAATCGTCGGTGCAATAGAGATCATCACGGATCTGACGGAAATCAGACGAGCTGCCCGTATTGCCAGGAAACAGTCGGATTTTCAAAAGATTGAAGTTGACAAGCTTGTCGGAAACCTGAGCAGATTGGCTGCCGGGGGTTTCAATATTGAAATTATCGAACCGGACACAGATGATGACACTCGCGAGGTCGGAGAAAATTTCGCGAACATCGGCCGCGCTCTTGTGGAAACTGCTGATGCGATACAGAAACTCGTGAACGATACAAATATGCTTGTTGAAGCAGCAACAGAAGGCAGACTGGATACCCGTGCAGATATATCTCAGCATAAGGGAGAATTCGCCAGGGTAGTCAAGGGCGTAAACGCCACTCTTGATGCGGTAATATTACCGCTTAACGCAGCAGCCGAATATATTGCTGAAATTTCCGCGGGTCATATCCCGGAGAAGATCACCAAGACATACAGGGGAGACTTTAACCGCATCAAGGATAACCTGAATACGCTGATTGACGCAATGAATGAGATCACACTGCTCGCCGAAGAGATGGCTGATGGGAATCTGACGGCTGAGGTCAGGGAGCGGTCGGATCAGGATAAACTCATGCAGGCGTTGAACAAGATGATAAAAAACCTGAACGAGATAGTTATTAATGTGAAGTCCGCATCAGGCAACGTGGCTTCCGGCAGCCGGGAACTGAGTACCACTTCAGAGGGGATATCCCAAGGCGCGAGCGAACAGGCTGCATCGGCTGAACAGGTGTCTTCTTCTATGGAAGAGATGTCCGCCAATATCCGTCAGAACACGGACAATGCAATACAGACCGAAAAAATCGCTTTAAAATCTGCCGAAGACGCGCAGGAAGGGGGTGAGGCAGTTATCGAAACCGCGGCTGCCATGAGAGAGATTGCCAAAAAGATTTCGATTATCGAAGAAATTGCCCGCCAGACCGACCTGCTGGCCCTGAATGCAGCCATTGAAGCAGCCCGGGCCGGGGAGTACGGCAAAGGCTTTGCAGTGGTTGCATCCGAGGTTCGCAAACTCGCGGAACGGAGCCAGAAAGCCGCAGCACAGATCGGGGAATTGTCAGTCTCCAGTGTGGCGATTGCAGAAAAAGCAGGAGAAATGCTCGCGGGAATCGTCCCGGATATCCGGAAAACAGCGGAACTGGTTCAGGAGATCAGCGCGGCAAGCAGGGAGCAGAACAGCGGCAGTGAACAGATCAACAAAGCGGTCCAGCAACTGGATCAGGTGATCCAGCAGAATGCCTCCATGGCCGAGGAAATGTCCTCAACTGCCGAAGCCCTCTCAACCCAGGCTGATCAACTCCAGGATGCCATTGCATTCTTCAGGCTCAATGAAAGAGAGCGTTATCCAGCTAACAGAGACATATCGAAACGTCCAGAAGGAATTTCAAGGATTAAAAAAATGCGTAAAAACGGGGACGAAGAGGCGGAGCGTACGAAAACGGATAAAAAGATTTTTGCTTACTCCGTCGAAACAGATGAAGAGGATTACCCGGACTCGGAGTTTGAAAGATATTAATTTTCAAATATATCGGTATCAGACCTGCAAGGTTTCCAAAACCTCGCAGGTCTCCGAATACCAGGAAATTTTGTCCGGGGAGTGCAAAGCTTGCTTTGCCTGTATTGGGTTATTGCAAAGCAAGCTTTGCACTCCGCATTCAGAAAATTTTTTTGTACAATCCGGATATTATCTCTTAAACGAAGCACTTGAATAAAGAGTTCTGAAGTTACGCACTCAGGGACTCGGTTACAGGATAAAAAGCGTTCACAAACGAGGTAAAAATCATGGAACAGACAAGAAGCTGGGCAATCGAACCAATCGAACCCTTTGTCCCCGAAGAAGTTTATACGGACAGGGAAGAATTCATTCACTATTTTTATAATGCGGCTCTGAATGCCATACGGCGGAGAACCTTTTCCACCGCGCTGCTGGGACAGCGGCGGATGGGTAAAACGGAGATATTCAAACGGGTGGTGAACCGCCTTTTTTTCGAGCAGGATCACAGGGACCCGGCCGCGCTTGTGAGGTCAGAGAAGTTCTGATAAAACTTGCCCGGGGCGATCTGCTCGAATACAAATTCTTCGGAAACTGGTTCGGCAAAGTGAATGATCCGATTCTCAACGAGTTTCTGAAAGTGTGGGGGAAAATCGAAATCGAAAGGCAGGATCATCAGGAGGTCAGAGACGAAGTCCGCATCAGATTTGAAAGGGTACAGAGAAAATTTCACGAATACAAGGGATATCTTGCGGAAGTTTATATGATCCGGATCCTTTGGAACAGCCAGGGAAAAACACTTCCGGGCGGATATTTTCACAGTGACAGGGACATTGTCATGCCGGACCGTTTTTCCTATATTGACCAGCGCCACAGACCGGGGGCAGGCAGGAAGATGGAAACAGACATTTACGGAGCCGCGGGAAGAGAGGTTTGGATGGCAGAGAGCAAATGGCGGAGCCGTCCGGTGGGCCCGGATGCGGTGAGACATCTGCTCCGACAGGCGGAAATCCTGAGAGAAAGGAAGGGAGACGATCTGAAAACCCTCCGCCTCTGGATATTCGCGCATAACGGTCTGACCGGTAAGGCAAAAGAGCTGATCCGTGAGCACGGGATACTCTGGTCATCACGGGAGGAACTGGACGGACTGCTGCGGGAGGTGAATCTCAGGAAACTGCCGGAATTGGAACGTGAAACGTGATGCGTGATGCGTGATGCGTGATGCGTGATGCGTAATGCGTGAATCACATTTCACGTATATAGTGTTTCGCTCATCAGAGAAAGGATAACATATTATGCTATCAAAGCAACATATTAAAATCGCTCGGACTATCGTAATCATATCTTGGTGGGTTGTTTTTGCAGCTTATACGACCGCGTCCACAGGGGCGGCAGATTACATCAGAAGTGTGTCCGAACCGCAGACCCTGTATGGTAAAAAGACCACTGCGACGCTCCGGGCCAATGTGATATCCGGGGATGAGAATATCGGAATCACCCGGGTATGGGCCGAAATCATACCGCCTGATCCGACTGGCGAAAACCCTGTCTCAGAACTTCATGATCCTGATAATGACGGTATTTATGAAGGCACTTATGATGGCTTTATTACAGAGGGGAGCTATATTATTCTCATCTATGCCTCGGATACAGAGAACGTCACTTCTCCCCCCGCTCAGACCTTTGTTACCCGTGCCGAACTGAATGCCGATGATTATGAAGAGGATGACAGGTTTTCCCAGGCAGACACCGTTATTATCAATGAGTCCCCCGGGCATCATAACTTCCACGATGCCGGTGATGAAGACTGGGTAAAATTCTACGGAATCGCCGGAGAAACTTACTATATCCGGGTAAATAACCGGACTCACACTTGCGATACAGTCATTGAAATTTACGATACTGACGGCACCACCCTGCTGATTGCCACGGAAAATAAGGATACAGCCGGCAAAGAGGAAGTGCTGGACTGGGAATCCCCGCGGGACGGGGTTTTCTATGTGAGATTAAGAAATCTGAACCCGGATTTCTTCGGGGCATATATTTCATACGATCTTGAAGTGTATAAAAAGACGGGTGATTTCTGGGGTGACCTGGTCGGAGCAATAACAGATGCCCATACCGGCGAACCGATCCGGGAGGCAGTGGTTAAAACAGATGACGGATTCTCCAACTTCGGTTATCCGGACGGAACCTATTGGATTTATAAAAAACCAGGGCATTTCACCGTTGGAGTCGAAGCCCCGGGGTATGAATCCTCGACCAGATATGTCTCTATGGATGACGGGGAAGTCATTACCGAAGATTTCGAGTTGGAGCCTTCGGGCCCGGAATGGGTGAAAATCAGCGGAACCGTTCTGAATGACGAAGGCACTCCCCTGTGCGCGATGGTGCTGGCGAACGGTCAGCATACATTCTCATGCGAAGGGGACGGACGATATGACCTGGAAGTTCCGCAGGATGAAAACGGGGAAATCACCCTGTTCGCATTCTGCGACGGACTTGCGCCGTTCAGAGAGATTCTTGGGCCGGAAAAAGCAGCGGATATCGATATCACTATGCAGCCCGCGGCTCCGAACAGCAGATATATGACCTTGACCGCGGATACGGAACCCGCGGAATCCGGGCTGGTGAGAATCAGCGGAACCGTTACAGACGAAGACGGAACTCCCCTGTGCGCGATGGTGCTGGCAAACGGCCAGCATACCTTTTCCTGCGAAGGGGACGGACGATATGATCTGGAAGTTCCGCAGGATGAAAACGGGGAAATCACCCTGTTCGGGTTCTGCGACGGGGTTCAGCCTTTTAAACAGATTTTAAAACCATAGTAGGGTGGGGTTCTACGGGGTTCTACCCGGGCAAGCCCCGCCCTACGGGTTCGGGCAAACGGGCGAAACAGAGTCGGGATTGTCTGAACTCGGATAGTCAGGATTAAAGGATAAACAGGATTTACAATATGTTATCCTGTAGGGTGGGGCTTGCCCCACCGATGTTCCGGTGTTTATACTCGGATGTAACCGAAATGGCGATACAGCGATGATGGCGGGGCAAGCCCCGGGTTCTACCCACCAATATTTAACTATTTGAAATAACCGATATTAACTGGGTAGAACTCCACCCTGCTACTACAACCTGCGGTATGATTATCTTCTGAATCCCTTCCCGGAGGTAAAAATCATGGAACAGATAACAAATTGGGCAATCAAACCCTTTGTCCCCGAAGTTTATACGGACAGGGAAAAATTCATTGATTATTTCTGATTCTGACGGATTTTGTTGATGTTTTTATCTCACTGAAACTACATGGAAAAGGGATAAGAAAAGGAAGGCAGGCACAATGCCCCGCGGTCCTGCATATCCCTGCATCTGCCGTCCCCGGACAGTCTGTCTGATGACAGCAGCAGCGGGGCGTTTTCCTTTTCTTATACTTTTTCCCTGTAGTTCCGGGAAGATAAAAATATCAACAGAATCCGTCAGAATCAGTAAAAAAACAATTGCTTTATAATGATTGATTGTGTATAATCTTATTTAAGCTGATATAATGTCGCTGGGAGACAGGCTTACAGGTACATACAATCTGTCATAATCATAATCAGATCCGGTGTTCCGTTCTGAGAACCGGCCCGAAGAAAGGAGATTGTCACAATGAAAACAAAAGAAAAAACGTATAAGATCACATGGCTTATGCTGACAGTGTTCTGCATTTTTTTTACGGCTCCGGCCGTGTCCTGGCAAGCCCCGCTGCCCGCGAGAATCAGCGGTACGCTGACCGCAGATAACATACAGGTAACAGGACACGATCCGGGCTATACATTTGTTGTGACCGATAAGGATGATACGCCTTTCATTCCGGCAGCAAAGGATACGGACGGATTGAATGAAGCGGGTCGGTATGTGATAGATATTTCCATCTACGATGCTTTAGTTCCTGGCAATGAGGCGGTGATACATGTGTGTAAGGAAGGCAGGGAAATGACCGTTACATACCCTCCTGACGGATTGTTTACAGTGGGAAGCGGCGCGGATAAGAAGATTGATCTTGTTGCGGTTACGAATATGTCTTCGGAGGCTGAGTCGGTTTGTCCTTTAAAGCTGGAATCGGTTTTTCCCGACAAAGGGGTAGCAGGGCAGGTTCTGGAAGTGACCCTGGCAGGAGTCGCTTTTGATGAGAATACCAGGGTCAGCATGTATCCGGATACAGAAATTACCATCGGGTCGGTTGAGACACCGGGGAAGGCTTATGGTGTCACCGTCTCAGACGGAAAGGCTTATGTGGCGGATGATGGCGGTCTTCAGGTAATCGACATCGGCGATCCTGAAAATCCCGTCATCATCGGCTCCGTAGTGGCCCCGGGTCGGGGTGTCACCGTCTCAGACGGAAAGGCTTATGTGGCGGATTGGGATGGCGGTCTTCAGGTGATAGACATCGGCGATCCTGAAAATCCCGTCATCATCGGCTCCGTAGTGACCCCGGGTCGGGCTCGGGGTGTCACCGTCTCAGACGGAAAGGCTTATGTGGCGGATTGGGGTGGCGGCCTTCAGGTGATCGACATCGGCGATCCTGAAAATCCCTCCATCATCGGCTCAGTCTGGACTCCGGGGGATGCTTATGATGTCACTGTTTCAGGCGGAAAGGCTTATGTAGCGGATTTGGATGGCGGTCTTCAGGTGATCGACATCGGCAATCCTGAAAATCCCGTCATCATCGGCTCCGTCCAGACTCCGGGGGATGCTTATCATATCACTGTTTCAGGCGGAAAGGCTTATGTAGCTTGCCGCAGATATCAAGAGTGGAACGGTCTTCAGGTGATAGACATCGGCAATCCTGAAAATCCCGTTATCATCGGCTCCGTCCAGACTCCGGAGAATGCTAATGATATCACCGTCTCAGATGGAAAGGCTTATGTGACGGGGTATGGCGGCCTTCAGGTGATCGACATAGGCGATCCTGAAAATCCCGTCATCATCGGCTCGGTCGAGACTCCGGGTTCTGGTTCAGGTGTCACCGTCTCAGACGGAAAGGCTTATGTGGCGGACGGAAATTACGGGCTGTCTGTCCTTCCCCTGCCGGTCGAGGTCGGGTCAGTTACCGTAAACAGTGAGACAGATATCTCTCTTAGCATTCCCGGCCCCCGGATACCCGGCCGCTACACCCTGAGAGTTTTCAATGAAAATGAAAGCTATGAACTCCCCGGCGCAGTCACATTTGCACCCGACTGGAACCCGGAATCAGGAAATCTCACAATGGGACTTCACGGGGGAATATGGATTGATGACACCAGGGCAGAGGGGGAAGGTTATACGGTCGCGGCATTCGGCCCGGGCGGGGATTCCGACTGCCGGGGTAAAGCGGATATTTTCAATTCCGAAGGGGAGTGGAACTATCGCCTCAGCATTACCGCGGATGATAACTGTGAAAAAATCACATTTAAAATATGGGACAGCAATACCGGCCAGATTCACAACATCGGAGACACAATCATTTTTGAAGCAGATTCATCTGTTCATAAGAATCTTGACATCCCTCTGACACTGGGATCGGTTTCTCCTGATCAGGGGACAGCAGGGCAGATTCTGGAAATGAGTCTTACAGGAACCGGTTTTGATGAGAATACAAGAGTTTCTATGTACCCGGATACCGGCAAAATACCATATCCTGCTCGGAGTGTCGCCATCTCAGACGGGAAGGCTTATGTGGCGGTTGGGTCCGGTGGCCTTCAGGTGATTGACATCGGCGATCCTGAAGCCCCTGTCATCATCGCCTCGGTCGCTACACCGGGTTATGCTAATGATGTCAGCGTCTCAGACGGGAAGGCTTATGTGGCGGTTGGGTCCGGCGGCCTTCAGGTGATAGATATCCGCGATCCTGAAAATCCCGTCATCATCGGCTCGGTCGAGACCCAGGATTATGCTGAAGGTGTCACTATCTCAGACGGGAAGGCTTATGTGGTTTGCGCCAAACGATATGGATATAATGAAGGGCGGAACGGCGGCCTTCAGGTGATCGACATCGGCAATCCTGAAAACCCTGTGATCATCGGGGCGGTCGAGATACCGAGTTATGCTGAAGATGTCACTGTCTCAGACGGAAAGGCTTATGTGGCGGCTGATTATGGCGGCCTTCAGGTGATCGACATTAATAATCCTGAAAAACCTGTTATCATCGGCTCAATCAGCGGGTCGGCCAAGATCCCGGATTATGTCACTCATGCTAGAGATGTCACCGTCTCAGACGGGAAGGCTTATGTGGCTTGCATTGATGCGATCGGTCCGGGCTGGGATGCTCTTCAGATCATAGACATCGGTAATCCTGAAAATCCCGTCATCATCGGTTCGGTTTTTACTCCGAGGGGTGCTTATGCTGTCAGCATCTCAGACGGAAAGGCTTATGTGGCGACCCATGGGGAGGGGCTCCAGGTGATCGACATCGGCATTCCTGAAAATCCTGCCATCATCGGCTCGGTCGCTACACCGGGTTATGCTAATGATATCGCCGTCTCAGACGGAAAGGCTTATGTGGCTTGCGGCGGATATGAACAGTGGGACGGCCTTCAGGTGATAGATATCAGCGATCCTGAAAATCCCGCCATCATGGGCTCTGTCGAGACCCAGAGTTATGTCACCGTAAACAGTGAAACAGAAATCTCTCTTACCCTTCCCTGCCCCCGGATACCCGGCCGCTACCCCCTGAGAGTTTTCAATGAAAATGAAAGCTATGAACTCCCCGGCGCAATCGCCTTCGTGCCGGACTGGAATCCGGAATCAGGAAAGCTCACAATGGAACTTGACGGAGGGGTATGGATTGATGGTGTCAGAGCAGAAAGAGAAGGTTATACGGTCGCGGCATTCGGGCCGGGCGGGGATTCCGACTGCCGGGACAAGGCGGATATTTCAGATTCCGAAGGGGAGTGGAGGTATCATCTCACCATTACCGCTGATAATAACGGTGAAAAAATTACATTTAAAATATGGGACAGCAATGCCGGTCAGATTCACAGTGTCGAAGACGCAATCATTTTTGAAGCGGATTCGTCTGTCGGTAAGAATCTTGACATCCCTCTGACACTGGGATCGGTTTCTCCTGATCAGGGGACAGCAGGGCAGATTCTGGAAATGAGTCTTACAGGAACCGGTTTTGATGAAAACACAGGTGTTTCCATATATCTTGATACCGATAACAGAACAAGGATTATCGGGTCAGTCGATACCCCGGGTTCTGCTCGGGGTGTCATCGTGTCAGACGGAAAGGCTTATGTGGCGGATGGGGAAGACGGCCTTCAGATAATCAACATCGGCAATCCTGAAAATCCCGTCATCACCGGATGGGTCAGGACACTGGGTTCTGCTTACGGTGTCACCGTCTCAGATGGAAAAGCTTATGTGGCGGATTGGGATGGCGGTCTTCAGGTGATCGACATCGGCGATCCTGAGAATCCAGTCATCATCGGCCGGGTTGAGACTCCGGAGGATGCTGTTGATGTCACCGTCTCAGACGGAAAGGCTTATGTGGCGGATGGCTACGGCGGCCTTCAGGTGATCGACATCGCCAATCCTGAAAATCCTGTGATCATCAGCTCTATTGAAACACCTGGTTTTGCTTCAGGTGTCACCGTCTCAGACGGAAAGGCTTATGTGGCGGATAGGGAAAGCGGCCTTCAGGTGGTCAATTTCAGCAATTCTGAAAATCCCGTTATCATCGGCTCAGTCGGAACACCGGGTTATGCTTATGATGTCAGCGTCTCAGACGAAAAAGCTTATGTAGCGGATGGGGAAAGCGGTCTTCAGGTGATAGACATCGCCAATTCTGAAAATCCCGTCATCATCGGCTCGGTCGAGACTCCGGGTTCTGCTCAGGGTGTCAGCGTGTCAGACGGAAAGGCTTATGTGGCGGATGGATACGGCGGCCTTCAGGTGATCGACATCGGCAATCCTGAAAATCCCGTCATCATCGACTCGGTCGAGACTCCGGGTTGGACTTCAGATGTCAGCATCTCAGAAGGAAAAGCTTATGTGGCGGAAAGCGGCCTTCAGGTGATCGATATCGGCTATCCTGATGTCACCATAAACAGTGAAACAGACATCTCTCTTACCCTTCCCGGCCCCCGGATACCCGGCCGCTATACCCTGGGAGTTTTCAATGAAAATGAAAACTATGAACTCCCCGGTGCAATCGCCTTCGCGCCCGACTGGAACCCGGAATCAGGAAATTTCACAATGGGACTTCACGGGGGAATATGGATTGATGACACCAGAGCAGAGGGGGAAGGTTATACGGTCGCGGCATTCGGCCCGGGCGGAGATTCCGACTGCCGGGGTAAAGCGGATATTTTAAATTCCGAAGGGGAGTGGAACTATCGCCTCACCGTTACCGCGGATGATAACTGTGAAAAAATCACATTTAAAATATGGGACAGCAATACCGATCAGATTCACAGTGTCGAAGACGCAATCATTTTTGAAGCGGATTCGTCTGTCGGTAAGAATCTTGACATCCCTCTGACACTGGGATCGGTTTCTCCTGATCAGGGGACAGCAGGGCAGATTCTGGAAA
>JAUCGG010000001.1:0-49644 GCA_030378015.1 Desulfococcaceae bacterium HSG8 | reverse complement strand
ATGAGTCTTACAGGAACCGGTTTTGATGAAAACACAGGTGTTTCCATATATCTTGCAAGGATTATCGGGTCAGTCGATACCCCGGGTTATGCTCGGGGTGTCATCGTGTCAGACGGAAAGGCTTATGTGGCGGATAGGGATGGCGGCCTTCAGATAATCGACATAGGCAATCCTGAAAATCCCGTCATCATCGGCTCCGTCGAGACTCCGGGTTCTGCTTACGGTGTCACCGTGTCAGACGGAAAGGCTTATGTGGCGGATGATGGCGGCCTTCAGGTGATCGACATCGGCGATCCTGAAAATCCCGTCATCATCGGCTCGGTCCAGACTCCGGGTTATGCTCTGGGTGTCACCGTCTCAGACGGAAAGGCTTATGTGGCTTGCGGCGGATATGAACAGTGGGACGGCCTTCAGGTGATCGACATCGGCGATCCTGAAAATCCCGTCATCATCGGCTCGGTCGAGACTCCGGGTTCTGCTCGGGGTGTCACCGTTTCAGACGGAAAGGCTTATGTGGCGGATGGAAATGGCGGCCTTCAGGTGATCGACATCGGCGATCCTGAAAATCCCGTTATCATCGGCTCCGTAGAGACACCGGGGGATACTTATGATGTCGCCATCTCAGACGGAAAGGCTTATGTGGCGGATAGGGATGGCGGCCTTCAGGTGATCGACATCGCCAATCCTGAAAATCCCGTCATCATCGGCTCCGTCGAGACACCGGGTTATGCTAAGGATATCACCATCTCAGACGGAAAGGCTTATGTGGCGGATGATGATGGCGGCCTTCAGGTGATCGACATCGCCAATCCTGAAAATCCCGTCATCATCGTGTCAGTCGAGACACCGGGTTCTGTTCAGGGTGTCACCGTCTCAGACGGAAAGGCTTATGTTGCGGACGAAAGTTACGGGCTGTCTGTCCTTCCCCTGCCGGTCGAGATCTGGTCAGTTACCGTAAACAGTGAGACAGATATCTCTCTTACCCTTCCCGGCCCCCGGATACCCGGCCGCTATACCCTGGGAGTTTTCAATGAAAATGAAAGCTATGAACTCCCCGACGCAATCGCCTTCGCGCCAGACTGGAACCCGGAATCAGGAAAGCTCTCTATGGAACTTCACGGAGGAATATGGATTGATGGTGCCAGAGCAGAAGGGGAGGGTTATACGGTCGCGGCATTCGGGCCGGGCGGGGATTCCGACTGCCGGGGTAAAGCGGATATTACAGATTCCGAAGGGGAGTGGAACTATCGCCTCAGCATTACCGCGGATGGTAACGGTGAAAAAATCACGTTTAAAATATGGGACAACAATACCGGCCAGATTCACAGCATCGGAGACACAATCATTTTTGAAGCAGACTCGTATGTCAATAAGAATCTTGACATCCCCCTGACACTGGAATCGGTTTCTCCTGATCAGGGGATAGCGGGGCAGGTTCTTGAAGTGACGCTGACAGGAGCCCGGTTTGATGAGAATACCGAAGTCATCATCTACCCGGATATCGGCTCGGTCGAGACTCCGGAGGATGCTTGGGGTGTCACAGTCTCAGACGGAAAGGCTTATCTGGCTTGCAGCGGATATGGAGATGAAAAACAGTGGAGCGGCCTTAGTGTGATAGACATTAGCAATCCTGGAAATCCCGTCATCATCGGCTCGGTCGAGACTCCGACTGCGGCTTATGATGTCGCCGTCTCAAACGGAAGGGTTTATCTGACTAGTCGCCTAAACAATTATTGGTACGATGGGGGACGACTTCATGTGATAGACATCGGAAATCCTGAAAATCCCGTTATTATCGGTTCGGTCGAGATTCCGGGGGCTTTGTTTGTCAGCACCTCAGACGGAAAGGCTTATGTGACGGATGGTGATGACCTTCATGTGATAGACATCGGCAATCCTGAAAATCCCGTCATCATCGGCTCGGTCGAGACTCCGGGGGAGGCTCTCGGTGTCACAGTCTCAGATGGAAAGGCTTATGTGGCGGATTGGGATGGTGGCCTTCAGGTGATCGACATCGGTAATCCTGAGAATCCCGTTATTATCGGTTCGGTCGAGACTCCGGGTTCTGCTCGGGGTGTCAGCGTATCAGACGGAAAGGCTTATGTGGCTTGCGCCGAATATTATGAAGAGTGGAGCGACCTTCAGGTGATCGACATCGGCAATCCTGAAAATCCCGTTATTATCGGTTCGGTCGAGATTCCGGGGGAGGCTTGGCTTGTCAGCACCTCAGACGGAAAGGCTTATGTGACGGATGGTGATGGCCTTCAGGTGATCGACATCGGTGATCCTGGAAACCCTGTGATCATCGGCTCGGTCGAGATTCCGGGGGAGGCTTGGCTTGTCACCATCTCAGACGGAAAAGCTTATGTGACGGGAAATTACGGACTATCTGTTGTTACCTTGTCAGTCGAAACCGGACCCTTTACCGTAAACAGTGAGACAGACATTTCTCTTACCCTTCCCGACTCCCTGGTACCTGGCCGCTACACCCTGAGAGTTTCCAATGAAAATGAAAGCGATGAACTACCCGGTGCAATCGCTTTCGCTCCCGATTGGAACCCTGAATCGGGAAAGTTCACAATGGAGCTTAACGGAGGTATATGGATTGATGGTGTCAGAGCGGAAGGGGACGGTTATACGGTCGCGGCATTCGGGCCCGGCGGGGATTCCGACTGCCGGGGTAAGGCAGATATTTTCAATTCCGAAGAGGAGTGGAGCTATCGTCTCACCGTTACCGCTGATGATAACGGTGAAAAAATCGCGTTCAAAATATGGGACAGCAATACCGGTCAGATTCGCAGTATCGGAGACGCAATTGTTTTCAAAGCTGATTCATATGTTAATAAGAATCTTGATATCTCCTTGAAGCTGAAATCGGTTTATCCCAATCTCGGTGTGGCGACGCGGGATATCGACGCGGACGTGGTCCTTACAGGAACCGGCTTTGATGAAAACACGAGAGTTTCTATGTACCTGGATACAGGAAACAAAAGAATGATCATCGGCTCGGTTGAATTCCCGGATTATGATTTTGATTCTGTTATTAGGAGCGATGTCACCGTTTCAGACGGAAAGGCTTATGTGGCGGACGGACATTACGGCCTTCATGTGATTGATGCCAGTAATCCTGAAAATCCCGTCATCATCGGCTCGGTCGAGACTCCGGGACGGGCTTACAGCGTAGCTGTTTCAGACGAAAAAGCTTATGTAGCGGATGGTGAAGAGGGGCTTCAGGTCATAGATATTGGCAACCCTGAAAATCTCGTTATCATCGGATCAGCCGATACACCGGGCATTGCTGTTGATGTCACCGTCTCGGACGAAAAGGCTTATGTAGTGGATGGCGCTCTCCAGATCATAGACATTAGCAATCCTGAAAATCTTATCATCATCGGATCGGTCGTGACTCCGGGGATGGCTAGCGGCGTCGCCGTCTCGGATGGAAAAGCTTATGTGGTGTCTGACAGCCTTCAGGTGATAGACATCGGCAATCCTGAAAATCCTGTCATCATCGGCGCGGTCGAGTTCCCGCGTTATGCTTTTAATTATGGTGACGCTAACGATGTCACCGTTTCAGGCGAAAAGGTTTATGTGGCGGACGCATATTACGGCTTTCATGTGATTGATGTCAGTAATCCTAAAAATCCCGTCATCATCGGCTCAGTTGGGGCCTTTGGGACTAGTAGCGTCAGTAGCGTCGCCGTCTCAGATGGAAAAGCTTATGTGGCATCTGACGGCCTTCAGGTGATTGATATAGACAATCCTGAAAATCCTGTCATCATCGGCTCGATTGAAACTCCGGGTGATGTTTTCGGTGTCACCGTTTCAGACGGAAAAACCTATGTAGTTTATCATACTCATGGCCGGAGCGGCCTTCAGGTGATCGGCATCGGCAATCCTGAAAAAAACTATGCCACCATCTGGCCCCGGTTTGCCGATGGATGGGGTGACATCATCTCAAATGATGTCATGGTCTCAGACGGAAAGGCTTATGTGATTTCTTGTGACGATTATATTATTGAATATATGCCCGAGTGCGACAGATGTGCTCTTCAGGTGATAGACATCAGCAATCCCCAAAATCCCGTTATCATTGGCTTGGTTTGGACCTCGAGTTGGGCTCGCGGCGTCACGGTCTCAGACGGAAAAGCTTATGTGGTTTGCAGACCTTATGATACAGAATTTTGGAGTTATGGAGAGTGGAGCGGCCTTCAGGTGATCGACATCGGCAATCCTGAAAATCCTGTCATCACCGGATCAATCGAGATTCCGGAGATTTATGATGTCACGGTCTCAGACGGAAAAGCTTATGTGGTTTGCAGACCTTATGATACAGACTTGTGGAATAATGGAGAGAATGGAGAGTGGAGCGGCCTTCAGGTGATCGACATCGGCAATCCTGAAAATCCTATCATCACCGGATCAATCGAGATTCCGGAGATTTATGATGTCACGGTTTCAGACGGAAAGGCTTATGTGGTCTGCAGCCTTAATGAAGAGTGGAGCAGCCTTCTTCAGGTGATTGACATCGGAAATCCTGAAAACCCCGTCATTATCGGCTCGGTCGAGACACCTGGTTATGCCAGTAATGTCATCGTGTCAGCCGGAAAGGCTTATGTGCCAGATGGGAATGGCCGCTTTCATATGATAGACATCGCCAACCCCGAAAATCCCGTCATCATCGGTTCGGCCGATGCCCCGGATTCCGCTGAAGATGATGTATCAGAAGACGGAATAGTTTGTCGCCTGAACGAAGATGGACGAATCTCTGTGGTTTCCATGCCGGTTGAGATCAGTTCTGTCACTGTAAACAATGAAACAGATATCTCTCTGACCCTTCCGGGTCCTCGGATACCCGGCCATTATACACTGAAAGTTTTCAATGAAAATGAAAGCCACGAACTCCACGGCGCAGTCACCTTCGCCACCCCCGAAGACTCCTATCTTTTAGACACCAAAGCCATCATCCTCGCTGGAGGCGGTTCCGACCCCGGTAACAAAATATGGGAAGAAACCCGCATGGCTGCCGAACATGCCTACGAAGCCCTGCTTTACCAGGGCTACACAGCGGAGAGCATTTACTACCTCAGCCCCGAAACAGACTCGGAAAGGGTTGACGCTCCCCCCACTCACGACAATCTGTCATATGCTATAAACGATTGGATAAAAGAGGAACCTTATGCCACCCAGCTTCTCCTCTATCTTGTAGATCACGGCACAGACGGACGCTTCAAAATCAATGCTGAAGAAGTTCTCAGCGCGGAAGAACTTGACAACTGGCTGGATAATCTTCAGACAGTCTCTCCCGTCCCCGTGCTTTTTGTCTATGATGCGTGCGAATCCGGCACCTTCCTTCCCTACCTGCGCCCGCCTTCCGATGCGGAACGTATCACCATAGCCAGCGCGTCGGCAGGAGAATCCGCCTATTTCATCGGCCGCGGAACCCTCTCCTTTTCCTACCAGTTCTGGGATGCGGTTTACAATGGTAAGAATGCTGACGAAGCCTTCTTACAGGCAAAAAATCAGATGTCGCCCTACCAGACAGCGCTCATAGATACGAACGGCAACGGCGTAGGAAACGAGCCTGAGGATCAGAACCTGACAAATGAAGCAAGGAGAATCCGCAGGGGATACCGCCCGCCCCTGGATGTCCCCTATATCTACGACATATCATCCGAACCGGAATTCCTTTACAGCGGGGAAACCACGGCCACACTCCGGGCTGCGGTGAGCTATTCCGAAGACAAGTCCGAAATCCGCCGGGTATGGGCAGTCATCGAACCGCCCGGATTCGACCCCGGATCACCGGATACCCCTGTGACAGACCTCCCCGAAGTGGAACTGACCGACCCGGACAGGGACGGATTTTACGAAGGAATTTACGACAGCTTCACAGCAAGAGGCACATACAGCATAACCTTCTGCGCGGTGAGCAAAAAGGGCGTATATTCCACGTTCAGAACCATTACAACGGAAAAGGAAAGGGATTACATCACCGGGGTATCCGAAGATCAGTCTCTGGACGAAGAGACCTTCGCAACCATACAGGCGCACGTAAACAGCGAAACCGGCATCACACGGGTATGGGCAGAGATCATCCCGCCGGATTCCGATCCCGACTCCCCGACGATTCTTACCGAAAAACTTCATGATCCTGACAATGACGGGACTTACGAAGCCCTTTATAACGGCTTTACTCAGGACGGCACATATCTCATCACCGTTTATGCGGAGGATGCCGGAGGCTCTGTCTCCCTGCCCGCCCAGACCTCTGTCACCCGGACAGGGACATCGGAACACGCTGACGAATACGAAGGTGATGACACCTTCCTTCAGGCAGGCATCATCAGGATCAACGGAGCGGCTCCCCAGTATCACACCTTCCACGATGGCGGCGACGAGGACTGGACAAAATTCTACGCCATATCGGGGCAGACCTATCAGATCCGGGTCAGCAACCTTAGCGACACCTGCGATGCGGTCGCGGAAATTTATGATACAGACGGTATAATACTGGCAAAAACGGAAAACACTGGCACCGCTGGCACTGAAGCAGTCCTGGACTGGGAATGCCAGCACACCGGACCTTTCTTCGTGAAACTGGGGAATCTGAATCCCGGCTTTTTCGGGGAAAATACCGGGTATGCTCTCGAGCTGTATCAGCCCGTGGGCGATTTCCGGGGAGAACTGACCGGCACGGTGACAGATGCGGAATCCGGGGAACCGCTCGGAGAAGCAGTGGTCATCACGGACGACGGATTCTCCGATCTCACCTATCCTGATGGCACATACCGGATCATCAGGAGACCCGGGAGCTTTACAATGACGGTTCAGGCCCCGGGCTACGTGCCAATGGCCCGTCCCGTGATCATGGAAGAGGACGAGGCAGTCACCGAGGACTTTGAACTGGAACCTTACGAGGCTCCCGAATGGGTGAGACTCAGCGGAACCGTCCTGGATGATGAAGGCATCCCCCTGTGCGCGATAGTTCTGGCGAACGGTCAGCACACCTTTTCATGCGACGGAGACGGCAGATATGACCTGGAAGCCCCGCGTGATGAAAACGGGGAAATCACCATGTACGCGTTCTGTGACGGGCTTGCGCCGTTCGGAGAGATTCTTGCGCCGGAAGAAGCAGCGGATATCGATATCACTATGCAGCCCGCGGCTCCGAACAGCAGATATATGACCCTGACCGCGGATACGGAACCCGCGGAATCCGGGCTGGTGAGAATCAGCGGAACCGTTACAGACGAAGACGGAACTCCCCTGTGCGCGATGGTGCTGGCAAACGGCCAGCATACCTTTTCCTGCGAAGGGGACGGACGATATGATCTGGAAGTTCCGCAGGATGAAAACGGAGAAATTACCCTGTTCGGGTTCTGCGACGGGGTTCAGCCTTTTAAACAGATTTTAAAACCATAGTAGGGTGGGGTTCTACGGGTTCGGGCAAACGGGCGAAACAGAGTCGGGATTGTCTGAACTCGGATAGTCAGGATTAAAAGATTTACAGGATTTACAATATGTTATCCTGTAGGGTGGGGCTTGCCCCACCGATGTTCCGGTGTTTATACTCGGATGTAACCGAAATGGCGATACAGCGATGATGGCGGGGCAAGCCCCGGGTTCTACCCACCAATATTTAACTATTTGAAATAACCTATATTAACTGGGTAGAACCCCACCCTGCTACTACAACCTGCGGTATGCTTATCTTCTGAATCCCTTCCCGGAGGTAAAAATCATGGAACAGACAAGAAACTGGGCAATATAACCCTTTGTCCCGGAAGAAGTTTATACGGACAGGGAAGAATTCATTGATTATTTCTGATTCTGACGGATTTTGTTGATGTTTTTATCTCACTGAAACTACATGGAAAAGGGATAAGAAAAGGAAGGCAGGCACAATGCCCAGCGGTCCTGCATATCCCTGCATCTGCCGTCCCGGACAGTCTGTCTGATGACAGCAGCAGCGGGCGTTTTCCTTTTCTTATACTTTTTCCCTGTAGTTCCGGGAAGATAAAAATATCAACAAAATCCGTCAGAATCAGTAAAAAAACAGTTGCTTTATAACGGTTGATTGTGTATAATCTTATTTAAGCTATATAAAGCCGTTGGCAGACAGGCTTACAGGTACATACAGTATCTGTCATGATAATCATATCCGGGGTTCTGAGAACCGGCCCGAAGAAAGGAGATTGTCATAGAATGGAAACGAATTAAATGTGCTATTCCTTGATGATATGAGATAAAATCATGGAACCGGGCAGATTTGCTTTCCAAGAAATATTATAATATCAATAGGTTATAATTTGCTGGCAACGAAGATCAAAGCTTGCTTTGTGAGTGTTTATTAAAGATCACTTACAAAGCAAGCTTTGAACTCCGCTGTATAACTATAATTAATAAGACAAGGAGGTCAGTTATCATGCAGAACAGATATGAAATCAGCCGGATCATACTGGCAGTGCTTTGTATTTTCTTTACATGTTCCCTGATGTCCGAGGCATCAGATGGAACAGAAAAATCACAGGAACGGGTTATCTTTGAAAAACGAATTATTGTACATGGACGAGATAAAAAAGACCGGGACAAGGATGGCTTCAGCCCTCCGATTTCGCGGTCTGTGAAAAGTTATCCTTATGCAAAAGCATCGGATGTTAACGGTAAAAAGAGGTATGGCAAGGCAGGAGAAGGGTATGGCAGGAGTAAATCAGAAAGATATCCCAACCTGACGCCCTTCAAGCCGGATGAATGGGATGATAAAATTGTTGTGTCAGATAAACCTGATACCAATACTGAAAAAACGGTGTATGCCGGGGAAACCGTATATATTGATTTTGCCTATGTAAATGATGGCAGCGCGGACATTAACGAGGGGTTCTATGATGAGATGTATATCAACGGGAGTCAGATATACCGGGGTTACACTGACGGATTAGAACAAGATTATTATATTTTTGTGGAAGATGTGGAACACACTTTCTCTCAGCCAGGAACCTACACATTGAAACTGGTATGTGATCCGGATAATGATGTGGCAGAATCAGATGAGAGTGATAACGAATATGAGCGCAGCAAGAATATTCCGAATGTCGGTGGTGAACCTGACATAGCACCCTGGAGACCATATAATAATACCTGGGATGACAAGATTGTGGTATCCGCTGAACCCCATACATACAGTGATACACCTGTGCTGGCCGGGGAAACGGCATACATTGACCTTGCTATTGAAAATAATGGCAGCGCGGATATTAATGAAACATTTTATACGGAGTTTTATATCAATGAGACTCGGATAAAAGTGTTTTATACAGAAGGATTACAACAAGACCATTATGCTTCTGTAGAAGATTTTAAATATACCTTTTCTCAGGCGGGAACATATACATTAAGATTAATCTGTGATGCGGGTAATGATGTAGCAGAATCCGACGAAAATAATAATGAATATCAAAAGTATAAGACTGTCTTAACACGACCGGAAAATGATAACTTTTCTGACGCGGTTATGCTCACTGGGCTGTCCGGGCGTACAAGCGGATCAAATTTTTTTGCCACCCGGGAGGCGGACGAACCGGATCACGCGAATCGGATCGGAGGAAAATCGGTATGGTGGAGATGGACAGCGCCGAAAACCGAACAATTTTATTTTGATACACGCGGGAGCAACTTCAATACATTTCTTGCAGTTTACACCGGTTCAGCCCTTGGCAGTCTGACAGAAGTGGTAAGTAACGATGATGAGGGGTTGACTGCCAAAAACAGCAATATTATCCTTCAGACTCAGCCAGGTACGCAATATTATATCGTTGTGGACGGGTATGACGGAGATTCCGGCAACATCATTTTAAACTGGGGAAAATACGCACCATTGGAACTGGAATCCGTTTCCCCGGACCACGGCGTTGCAGGAAAGGATTTGCAGGTCACTCTGACCGGAAGCGGATTTGACGAGAATACCAGGGTTTCAATGTATATGGAAAGACCTCTCGGGTCCGCAGATATGCCGTATCCGGGTGTTGCATCGGGAGTGGAGGTGTCTGGCACCATTGCTTATGTGACGGATTGGGCTGGCTTGCAGATAGCAGACGTGAGCGACCCCCGCAACCCTGTCATTATCGGATCTGCAGATATGCCGGGTGAAGCCACAGGAGTAGCGATATCCGGCACGATTGCTTATGTAGCGGCTTGGGATGGCGGCTTGCAGATAGCAGACGTGAGCGACCCCCGGAATCCTGTCATCATCGGGGCAGTGAATATGCCGGCCGCTGCTTACGGAGTGGAGGTGTCCGGCACGACCGCTTATGTGGCGGATTGGGAAGGCGGTTTGCAGATAGCAGATGTGAGCGACCCCCGAAACCCTGTCGTTATCGGAGCCGTTGATACCCCGGGGGATGCCAGGGGAGTGGCGATATCCGGCACAACCGCTTATGTGGCAGACGAATCTGGCGGCTTGCAGATAGCAGATGTGAGCGACCCCCGAAACCCTGTCATTATCGGGGCCGCTGATACCCCAGGTTATTCCATGGGGGTGGAGATGTCCGGCACGACCGCTTATGTGGCGGACGGAACTGGCGGCCTGCAGATAGCAGATGTGAGCGACCCCCGAAACCCTGTCATTATCGGGTTTGCAGATATGCCCGGTTCTGCCTTCGGAGTAGCGGTATCCGGCACGACCGCTTATGTGGCGGGCGGATCTGGCGGCTTGCAGATAGCAGATGTGAGCGATCCCCGGAACCCTGTCATTATCGGATCAATGGATACGCAAGCTGAAGCCCTCGGAGTGACGGTCTCCGGCACCATCGCTTATGTGGCTGCTCTGAAGATGATGACCGTGCCGGTACCGGTGGAAATTGTTCCCGTCGCTGTGAAGGGAGAAACAGACATATCCCTCACCATTCCCGCTCCTGCGGCAGCCGGTCGCTATACGCTGAAGGTTTTTAATGACACGGAAAGTAGTCGGTTAGCCGAAGCTGTGTCCTTTGCTCCGGACTGGAACTGCGACAGGCCGGAACATTTTGCAATGCAGCTTCACGGAGAAGCTTATATAAATGATATAGAGATAGAAACAGAAGGTTATACTGTCGCTGCTTTCGGGCCGGGAGGAGATTCAGACTGCCGGGGGATATCGGATATTACCGAATCAGGCGGAGACTGGACATATCATTTCACCGTTACGTCGGAGAATGACGGAGAAAAAATCACGTTTAAAATATGGGACAGCAACGATTGTCAGCTTTATAATGTGAAAGATGCTGTAATTTTCAAAGCTGCTGCAACTGCTGAGAAACATATCGGTATGCCTTTGAAAGCGGAATCCGTTTATCCCAATCTCGGTGAGGCAGGAAAGGCTCTGAAAGACGTGACGCTGACCGGTGACAAATTTGATGATAATACAAGAATTTTTATGATTTCAGATAGCTGGAGTAAAAGAAATATTATCGGGTCAGCAGATACTCCGGGTTATGCCTGGGGAGTGGCGGTGTCCGGCACGACAGCTTATGTGGCGGATTGGGATGGCGGCTTGCAGATAGCAGATGTGAGCGACCCCGCAAACCCTGTCATTATCGGGGCCGCTGACACCCCGGGTGATGCAGCGGGAGTGGCAGTGTCCGGTACGACCGCTTATGTAGCTGACGGCGATGGCGGCTTACAGATAGCAGATGTGAGCGACCCCCGGAACCCCGTCATTATCGGGACCGCAGGTACACCGGGTCAAGCCTGGGGAGTGGCGGTGTCCGGTACGACCGCTTATGTGGCGGATTGGGATGGCGGATTGCAGATAGCAGATGTGAGCGACCCCGCGAACCCTGTCATTATCGGGGCAGTTGATACCCCGGATTATGCCTGGGGAGTGGCAGTGTCCGGCACCACCGTTTATGTGGCGGACAGAGAAGGCGGATTGCAGATAGCAGACGTGAGCGACCCCGCGAACCCTGTCATTATCGGGGCCGTTGATACCCCGGATCATGCAGCCGGAGTGGCAGTGTCCGGTATAACCGCTTATGTGGCGGACAGAGAGGGCGGCTTGCAGATAGCAGATGTGAGCGACCCCGCGAACCCTGTCATTATCGGGGTCGCTGATACACCGGCTTATGCCTCGGGAGTGGCAGTGTCTGGCACGACTGCCTATGTGACGGACGCAACAAATGGCAGTTTGCAGATAGCAGACGTAAGCGATCCCCGGAACCCTGTCATTATCGGATCCGCAGTTACACCGGATGGTGCCCGGGGAGTGGCAGTGTCCGGCACGACCGCTTATGTGGCGGCTTGGGAAGACGGCTTACAGATAGCAGACGTGAGCGACCCCAGGAACCCACTCATTACCGGGTCCGCAGATACACGAGGTGAAGCCGCCAAAGTGACAGTATCCGGCACGAATGCTTTTGTGACGGATGGGTATGGCTTGCACATAGCAGATGTGAGCGACCCCGCAAACCCTGCCATTATCGGGTTTGCACATACACCGGGTGATGCCTGGGGAGTGGCAGTATCCGGCACGACCGCTTATGTGGCTGACGGGGATGGCGGCTTACTGATAGCAGATGTGAGCGACCCCGCAAACCCTGTTATTGTCGGGGTAGCTGATAGGCTGGCTTATGCCATGGAAGTGACGGTGTCCGGTACAACTGCTTATGTGGCGGATGGATATGGCCTGCAGATAGCAGACGTGAGCGACCCCAGGAATCCTGTCATTATCGGATCTCTAAATACGCCGGGTCAGTCTTGGGGATTGGCGGTGTCCGGCACGATTGCTTATGTAGCGGCTATGGATGGCGGTTTGCAGATAGCAGATGTGAACGACCTCGCGAACCCTGTCATTATCGGATCTGCAGATATGCCGGGTGAAGCCACAGGAGTAGCGATATCCGGCACGATTGCTTATGTAGCGGCTATGGATGGCGGCTTGCAGATAGCAGATGTGAGCGACCCCAGGAACCCTGTCATTATCGGGGCCGCAAATACACCGGGTCAAGCCCTCGGAGTGGCGGTGTCCGGCACAACTGCTTTTGTAGCAGATGGTAAGCTACAGATTATAGACGTGAGTGATCCTCGAAATCCTTCTCTTATCGGGTCGATTGGAATGCCGGGTTTAGCCTGGGGAGTGACGGTGTCTGGCACAACTGCTTTTGTGGCAGCTCTGGATGGCGGCTTACAGATTCTGACTGTGCCTTCGGTGATTGAGGTCATACCTGACAAAGTAACTCAGACAAGCATTTCCCTCACCATTCCCGGTCCCGAAATCCCAGGCCATTACACACTGAGGGTTTTAAATGAAGAGGAAAGCCATGAACTCCCCGGAGCGATCACCTTCGTCACTCCTGAAGAATCCTATCTTTTAGACACCAAAGCCATCATCCTCGCCGGAGGCAGTTCCGCCCCCGACAACAAAATCTGGAAAGAAACCCGCATGGCTGCCGAACACGCATACGAAGCCCTGCTTTACCAAGGCTACACAGCGGAAAGCATTTACTACCTCAGCCCCGAAGCAGATTCGGAAAGAGTTGACGCGCCCGCCACTCACGACAACCTGTCATACGCGATAAACGATTGGATAAAAGAGGAACCTTATGCCACCCAGCTTCTCCTTTATCTTGTAGATCACGGCACAGACGGACGCTTCAAAATCAATGCTGAAGAAGTTCTCAGCGCGGAAGAACTTGACAACTGGCTGGATAATCTTCAGACAGCCTCTCCCGTCCCCGTGCTTTTTGTCTATGATGCGTGCGAATCCGGCACCTTCCTTCCTCACCTGCGTCCGCCTTCCGATGCGGAACGTATCACCATAGCCAGCGCGTCAGCAGGAGAATCTGCCTATTTCATCGGCCGCGGAACCCTCTCCTTTTCCTACCAGTTCTGGGATGCGGTTTACAAAGGCAGGAATGCTGACGAAGCCTTTTTCCGGGCCAGAGATCAGATGGCATCCTACCAGACCGCGCTTATGGATGTCAACGGAAACGGCATCGGAAACGAGCAGCCAGCGGATGAAATCCTGAAAGACGAAATGAAGAGGATTCGCAGGGGATATCGCCCGCCCCTGGATGTTCCCTACATTTATGACACATCATCCGAACCGGAGACACTTTACAGCGGGGAAACCGCGGCCACACTCCGGGCCGCGGTGAGCTATTCCGAAGACAAGGCCGAAATCCGCCGGGTATGGGCCATCATCGAACCGCCCGGATTCGACCCAGGATCGCCGGATACACCTGTGACAGACCTTCCAGAAGTCGAACTGAGTGATCCTGACAGCGACGGATTTTACGAAGGGATTTACGACAACTTCACGGCAAGAGGGACTTACAGCATCACCTTCTGCGCGGTGAGCAGCAAGGGCGTATATTCCACGTTCAGAACCATTACAACGGAAAAGGAAAGGGATTACATCACCGGGGTATCCGAAGATCAGTTTCTGAAGGAAGATACCTTCGCGACCATAGAGGCTCATGTAAACAGCGAAAGCGGGATCGCACGGGTATGGGCCGAAATTATCCCGCCCGATTCCGACCCCGCGTCCCCGACTATTTTTACAGCGGAACTTCATGATCCTGACAATGACGGAACTTACAAAGCCCTTTACAACGGCTTTACCCGGGACGGCACATATCTCATCACCGTTTATGCGGAGGATGCCGGAGGCTCTGTCTCCCTGCCCGCCCGGACCTCTGTCACCCGGACAGGGACATCGGAATACGCTGACGAATACGAAGGTGATGACACCTTCCTTCAGGCAGGCATCATCATGATCAACGGAGCGACTCCTCAGTATCACACCTTCCACGATGCCGGTGACGAGGATTGGACAAAATTTTACGGTATCGAGGGGCAGACCTATCAGATCCGTGTCAGCAACCTTAGCGACACCTGCGATGCGGCCGCGGAAATTTACGATAGCGACCGCACAATGCTGGCGAAAACGGAAACCGCGGGCGACGAAGCAGTCCTGGACTGGGAATGCCCGTACACCGGACTTTTCTTCGTGAAACTGGGGAATATGAACCCCGGCTTTTTCGGGGAAAATACCGGGTATGCTCTCGAACTGTATCAGCCCGTGGGCGATTTCCGGGGAGAACTGACCGGCACGGTGACAGATGCGGAATCCGGGGAACCGCTCGGAGAGGCCGTGATCATCACGGACGACGGATTCTCCAACCTCACTTACCCGAACGGCACATACCGTATCATAAGGAGACCCGGGAGCTTCACAATGACGGTTCAGGCCCCGGGCTACGGGCCGATGGCCCGTCCCGTGATCATGGAAGAGGATGAGGCAGTCACCGAGGACTTTGAACTGGAACCTTACGAGGCTTCGGAATGGGTGAGAGTCAGCGGAACAGTTCTGAATGACGAAGGCACTCCCCTGTGCGCGATGGTGCTGGCGAACGGTCAGCACACATTCTCATGCGATGGAGACGGCAGATATGATCTGGAAGTTCCGCAGGACGAAGACGGGGAAATCACCCTGTTCGCGTTCTGCGACGGACTTGCGCCGTTCAGAGAGATTCTTGGGCCGGAAGAAGCAGCGGATATTGATATCATCATGCAGCCCGCGGCTCCGGACAGCAGGTATATGACCCTGACTGCTGATACGGAACCCGCGGAATCCGGGCAGGTGAGAATCAGCGGAACCGTTACAGACGAAGACGGAACGCCCCTGTGCGCGATGGTGCTGGCGAACGGTCAGCATACCTTTTCCTGCGAAGGGGACGGACGATATGATCTGGAAGTTCCGCAGGATGAAAACGGGGAAATTACCCTGTTCGGGTTTTGCGACGGGGTTCAGCCTTTTAAACAGATTTTAAAACCATAGGGAGAACTTAAAATGTTTCGAGGACTCTCCAAGCAAATGCGATTTATCCTGTATGCCTTTATCGCCATTCTCATCATTGCAGACCCAGTTTTTCCTGAAATCCGAAGGATCGAAATTCCTTCATCCCCGAATCCTGTCGGCTCCGGAGCCAGGGCACTCGGAATGGGCGGAGCATTCATTGCAGTTGCAGATGACGCCACCGCAGCTTCCTGGAATCCGGGCGGCCTTATTCAACTGGAACTGCCGGAAATTTCATACGCAGGGAATTTTTTTCACCGCATCGAAGACAATACTTTCGGCATCAGCCCGGGAGCGGGCGGTGATCAGACTGTATCCGAAATCCGCCTCAACTACTTCAGCGCAGCCTGCCCTTTTGAACTTTGGGGGCGCAATATGATCGTATCATTGAATTACCAGCACCTCTATGATTTCAATCGGGAATGGGATTTTCGTATCGCAGTAAATTCACAGGGACTGTCCAAAAATCAGACCATTCATTACCGGCAGGAAGGCGGTCTCTCAGCACTCGGAATTGCCTGGTGCATCCAGGTTATGCCTCGCTTCTCTTTCGGCGTCACACTGAATCTGTGGGATAACGGGCTGACTGAAAACGAATGGGAACAAAAACTCTCCCTCGAAGGAACGGGGGCCTATGCAGGCGGCAATCTGTCCTCCTTTGAAGCCCGCAGCACCGACCGATATTCATTCAGCGGCTTCAACATGAATTTCGGATTTTTATGGGGAATCACTGAAAAATTCAGCATCGGTGCGGTTCTTAAAACCCCTTTTGAGGCAGATATAGATCACGACCAGGCATCCTACGATATTCAGCCCGGCTCCGATTCCCCGGAATCGCGTTCGCTTCATGAAAACGCGGCAATGGACATGCCCATGTCTTACGGCATCGGAATGGCTTACAGGTTTTCCCGTGAATTCACGGCGTCCGCTGATATCTGCAGAACCGAATGGGACGACTTTGTTCTCAGGAATTCCGAGGGAGATAAAACATCGCCCGTTACCGGAGGTTCTCCGGGTGACATTGACCCGACGCATCAGGTACGGATCGGCGCGGAATATCTCTTCATCACTTCAAAATACGTGATTCCGCTGCGCGGCGGAATCTTTTACGACCCTGCCCCGGCAGAAGGAAGCCCGGATGATTATTTCGGGTTCAGTATCGGTTCCGGTATCGGCTATAAACAGGTTATTTTCGACATCGCTTACCAGTGCCGGTTCGGAAAAAATGTCGGAGCTTACATCCTCAAGTCTTGGGAGTTTTCCCAGGACATGGAAGAACACATGTTCTATTCA
Source organism: Desulfococcaceae bacterium HSG8 (assembly GCA_030378015.1). Lineage (GTDB taxonomy): Bacteria > Desulfobacterota > Desulfobacteria > Desulfobacterales > 4be13 > JAUCGG01. The sequence continues at coordinate 32,516 of JAUCGG010000001.1, read as the reverse complement.
TCTGTTATCGTTCATTTCTGAAGGGGCTACGAAAACCCCGGAGATGAATCTCCGGGCTGAATTTTTCAAACCCGGGTAAACCCGGCTCACGGCAGCCTCGGGGGGCTTTCGATGACTGAGCCGGAGGATCGGAGCCCCCCGTTATAATCAGATATAACAGCAAAAAGGAATCCGAAATGCCTTATAAATCCAACTATTTTGTTATCATTATCTTTTTTATTGCACTGACATCCTGTTTTTCCGGATGCCAGACCGGCTCGGAACACCGCGTCGCTATAGAAAAAGACGGCAAAATATACGGCGTCACCAAAGGAGCCTTCCGACACCGATGGTGGAATTATTATGAGCGGGGGACATCTTTCTCAGGGGGCAGATTCTGGCGTGAAGCTGAAGCGGACTTCAGGGAAGCTCTTTCCCAGTGGGATGGAGACCGCCGACGGGAGCGGACTTACGGAATGCACTTTATGGATTACTTTCCCCATCGGGAACTGGGTGTAACGCTTTTTCATCAAAACCGTTATACAGAAGCAATCCGGGAACTGGAGATATCGCTTTCAAAGGAAAAATCTGCCAAAGCGGAATACTACCTGGACAAAACCCGCAAGGCCCGGATCGAACAGGAAAACTCGGATAAGGGCCTGCCTGAGATTTCAATTGAATCGCCGGGAGATAAAACTCTTTCCGGTCATTTTTCCATTAAAGTCAGGGGTGTGGTAAAAGACGATACATTCGTAAAGGAAATACGTGTCAACGGAAATCCCATCCGAATTGATCTTGCAACTCCGCAAATCCCGTTTGAAACGGAAGTACCGCTTACAACAGGAGAGAATACCATTGTTGTGGAAGCTGCTGATCTGACAGGTAAGACAAGCGAAACCGTGAGAAAAGTCCTGTGTGACCGCGCCGGGCCAATCCTAAATATAGATAGTTTCACACCGGCGAATGATTCGGAAGATCATTACATTCTCAGGGGATATGCCTATGACGATTCGGGCATAAAAGAAGTTCGCGTGAATGGCTTGGGAATATTAGAATCCCCTGTGCCGCAGATATCGCTGAATCATACCGTTATCTTTCCAGCCGGGCAGAAAAAGGTGGTAGTAATTGCTGAAGATCAGGCAGGAAATCAGACCAGGGCCGAAATATCTCCTTCCGTACAAAAAACCGGTTTTTCCGAGTCCGGAAAAATGCTTCTTGCATCTCTTGATTCATTTCTCCATTCTTCCCCCCCTTTCGTAAAGGGGGCCGGGGGGATTTTTGATGCTAAAAAAAATAGTTGCGGCAGAAATCCCCCCCGGCCCCCCTTTGCGAAAGGGGGGAGGAATTTACGAAATGTCTCTTATCTCCGATCAGATTACTATGCAATGAAAGCTTCACTTCTGCCATTAAAGGCAAGGATAAAACATTACAGAAGATCAGGAAAAAACTACGCCCTGATTGCGGGGATTAATGCCTATACCGAATGGCCTGTTCTGAATACCGCTGTAAATGATGCCGCGGAATTGAAGAATGTATTAACAAAACGCTATGAATTTCCGGAAAAAAATGTTATCCTCAGAACAGATAAAGACGCAACAAGAGTGAACCTGATAAGAGATATCAGGAGGTTGGCTGCTGGTCTGACTCAGAATGACAACCTGCTGATTTATTTTGCAGGGCATGGACGATTAGATGACCTCACCAGTGACGGATACTGGATTCCTGTGGAAGGAAAGCTCGGAGATCCCACAACCTGGATTACAAATTCCGTGATAAAAAGTATCCTCACCTCTGAAAAAGTCAGGGGGAAGAATATTGCGGTGGTCGCTGATTCCTGCTACAGCGCGAATCTCCTGCGCGGGGGCTCCTCCTCTCTGTCCTTTTCAGATCGGAATTACCAGGAAAGACTGCTGGAACTGGCACGAAAAAAATCCAGGCAGATTTTCACTTCCGGCGGTATGGAACCGGTTGCTGACAGCGGAAGGGACAATCACAGTCTTTTTGCATATTACTTCCTGAGAGCACTGAAGGAAAACACCTGCGATATAATTGACCTTGAAAATCTGCTTCTCACAAAAGTCTGGAAGCCTGTATCTGAAAAAGGAGGACAACGCCCCAATACAGGACGCCTGAAAACTCCTATGGATGAGGATGGACAGTTCATACTGATCCTGAAATCTGGCAAATCCGGGGATGCGAAAAAGAAAACCGTTTCTTCAAAGTCATCCGGTGATTCCGGGGTCAGGCGTGCAGGTCTTCCTTCTGCGAACGATATCCTCCCGGACAGCACACCTCCGGTCCTCGAATTAAGACGTTGGGAAAAAGGTCGGACAGTATTTTTGGACAGTATCTGGCTGGAAGGCAGTGCCCGGGACGACAGCGGTATTCAGAGGCTCACCGTCAATGGACAGAAAATCCTGAAGTGTCCCGGGAAAAATGTCTATTTCAACCATCTGTCAAGGCTTCGGGAGGGAGAAAATCGTTTCATATTCGAATGCTCTGATCAGGTGGGAAATCGTATCGAAAAAGAAGTCCTGATTTTCAGAAAAATTCCGAAAGTATATGAACTCGGCTCCAGGATGTCGGTTATCCTGTGCCCCTTTGAACTGAAAGGGAAGGAGCACACGGAAACAGAGGACATTCTTCTCGGACATCTCATCGACAAGGGCAGGTTCGATATGAAAGACCTCGGAGGACTGATGGCTGATGATCAGAAAGATAACTCCGATGATACGGCTAAAAACAGAGCAATACAGATAGCCCGGAAGCTGGACGCAGATTTTGTGATTACCGGGAAGGTTATTGAAAAAAAGAATTCTTTGCAGATATATGCCCGTATGCTGGAGACAGATACCCTGACGGTGCTGACAGAGGAGGATGTTTACGGAGAAGGCGAGGATGCGGAGCTTATCCGGCAGTTGTGTCACGGGCTGGCGATAAAGCTCTGCGATGCGGTTCCGTTTGCCGAGGGGAAGATTGTAAAGGTAAAGGAAAAGCAGATTATCGTGAATATAGGGAAAAAGGACGGGATCAGGAGAGGGATGCATATGATCCTGTTTGAACAAGGAGAGCCGTTGCGTGATCCCGATACAGGAGAAGAACTGGGATCGGATGCGGAGGAATTCGGTACGGCGCGCATAGAAAAAATCAGACCCAGAGTCTCCTATGCCCAAATTCTGGATACGTCTGAAAGCCTCAAACCGGGCATGCAGGTGGTTATGAAATAGAAACCGGAAACTTGAAACGAGGTAAAAATCATGGAACAGACAAGAAGCTGGGCAATCGAACCAATCGAACCCTTTGTCCCCGAAGAAGTTTATACGGACAGGGAAGAATTCATTGACTATTTTTATAATGCGGCTCTGAATGCCATACGGCGGAGAACCTTTTCCACCGCGCTGCTCGGGCAGCGTCGGATGGGCAAGACAGAGATATTCAAACGGGTGGTGAACCGCCTTTTTTTCGAGCAGGATCACAGGGACCCGGCCGCGCTTGTGAGGTCAGAGAAGTTCTGATAAAACTTGCCCGGGGCGATCTTCTCGAATACAAATCCTTCGGAAACTGGTTCGGCAAAGTAAATGATCCGATTCTCAACGAGTTTCTGAAAGTGTGGGGGAAAATCGAAATCGAAAGGCAGGATCATCAGGAGGTCAGAGACGAAGTCCGCATCAGATTTGAAAGGGTACAGAGAAAATTTCACGAATACAAGGGATATCTTGCGGAAGTTTATATGATCCGGATCCTTTGGAACAGCCAGGGAAAAACACTTCCGGGCAAATATTTTCACAGTGACAGGGACATTGTCATGCCTGACCGTTTTTCCTATATTGACCAGCGCCACAGACCGGGGGCAGGCAGGAAAATGGAAACAGACATTTACGGAGCCGCGGGAAGAGAGGTTTGGATGGCAGAGAGCAAATGGCGGAACCGTCCGGTGGGCCCGGATGCGGTGAGACATCTGCTCCGGCAGGCGGAAATCCTGAGAGAAAGAAAGGGAGACGATCTGAAAACCCTCCGCCTCTGGATATTCGCGCATAACGGTCTGACCGGTAAGGCAAAAGAACTGATCCGTGAGCACGGGGGATTGGCAAATCCCCCCGCATGTGCGGGTTCGGATTTGCCAATCCGAACCGAGCGGAAAGGGCCTGCTGGCCGGAACAGAGATGCCCCGTTGCTCGCGGGGGATTGGCAAATCCCCCGCCTGTGCGGGTTCGGATTGCCAATCCGAACCGAGCAGAGAGGGGCCCTGCTGGGGAGAGATGCCCCGTTGCTCGCGGGGGATTGACAAATCCCCGCATGCGCGGGGTTCGGATTTGTCAATCCGAACCGAGCGGAAAGGGCCCTGTTGGCCAGAAAAGGCCCTGCTGGCCGGGCAGAGATGCCCCGTTGCTTCCCCGTTGCTCGCGGGGGATTGCCAAATCCCCGCCTGTTCGGGGTTCGGATTTGTCAATCCGAACCGAGCGGAAAGGGCCCTGTTGGCCGGAAAGGGTCCTGACCGGGGCAGAGATGCCCCGTTGCTCCCCCGTTGCTCGCGGGGGATTGGCAAATCCCCCGCCTGTGCGGGTTCGGATTGCCAATCCGAACCGAGCAGAGAGGGGCCCTGCTGGGGAGAGATGCCCCGTTGCTCGCGGGGGATTGACAAATCCCCGCATGTGCGGGGTTCGGATTTGTCAATCCGAACCGAGCGGAAAGGGCCCTGTTGGCCAGAAAAGGCCCTGCTGGCCGGGCAGAGATGCCCCGTTGCTTCCCCGTTGCTCGCGGGGGATTGGCAAATCCCCCGCATGTGTGGGTTCGGATTTGTCAATCCGAACCGAGCGGAAAGGGCCCTGTTGGCCAGAAAAGGCCCTGCCATAGCAGTTCATCCCTCGAACCCGGATACTCTTATGGCTATCAGCAGGGCGAATCAGAGGCTTATCCGATCCGATGACGGCGGCCTCAGCTAGCGGATGCACTGGGAACCCTCGCCTGAATTACAGGCTTATTTCAGGCTGAATTCGCTGACATTTGACCCGGATAACCCTGAAATATATTATGTTTCCGCGTGGAAAGCCGGATCAGGCGTACAGGTACTGGGGGATTTGTTCCGGCATAATGAAGGTATATGGGAAACAATTACTAACGAACTCCCCAGGCCGTTCTGGATGTGGCTGTTGATCCTTCGGATTCAGGAACCATCTATGCTGCCACCCACATTTACGGGGTTTACAAATCAACGGATAACGGGGATTCATGGCAGGAGGTTTCGTTATTTCCCAGGGTCGGGGTATTTGACCTTGAATTCAATAACGGCGCGCTGTATGCTGCAACAGACTGCACGGAGATGCCGGAATACCTGCTCGGGGATCTGTCCCAGATCGAAGGAGAATGCGGGCTTTACAAATCATCTGACGGCGGGGATACATGGAACAATCTGTTGCCCGAGGAACTGAAATCAACCCCTGTCAAACAGGCGGCATTCAAAGACGGGACAATCTATATTGCAACAAATAACGACGCTTATGTGTCGTCAGATGAAACCACCTGGGAAGCGATGAATGTGCCGTTCAAAGAAACCGCAACGATAGAAGTATCGGGAAACAAAATCTATGTGGGCACACATGGCGGAGGGGTGTATCAGAAGGATATCAGCAGCACGGCCTGGACCAGCGGGCCTTATGTCAAAGTGCTGAGTCTGGAAGTCAGGGTTGACCCCGAAGATTCCGATGTCCTTTATGCAAGTGCTGTGCCGGGGGCATGTTCAAGTCAACGGACAGGGGAAAAACATGGTGTGAAAAGAATTTTGCCATCCCCAGCCTGCAAACGAATGAGGCCATTGTAGATAAGGGCGGATATTATACCTTTGTTATTGATCCGATCATCACGGATAATCTGTTCCTTTCGATTTTCAACAAGGGTATATATATGTCAGCAGACGGGGCTGATACATGGACGCCGGTCAATACTGGTCTGGATAATAAGGATACGGTCAATATCCAGCTTGATGCTTCGGGTGATTATCTGTATGTGGGACCAACGGCGGGAGCGTTTATCGGACAGAACTGAGGTAGTATCTGATTTTATATGAAAGTATCTGCTGTTTAACGCGATGTGCAGCTTATAATTATAATGCCACGAAGGCGCGAAGGTTCTTTGTGTTTCTTTGTGGCTTCGTGTCTTTGTGGCGTTAATAATAAGTATCTTATTTCCTGTTTCGTTGCTTAATGCCACGAAGGCACAAAGGCGCGAAGGTCTCACGAAGGTTCTTTGTGTTTCTTTACCAAACACCATATTTTTACAGTAAAATAAAAGCGGTTGACATTATCAGAAGATGGCAGTATAGTGCATTTCTTTAAAATTTCAAGATGTTAAAAATATAAAAATAAAAAATCGTTATGGGTCTGATTCAATAAATTTTTCTGTACCCAGCTTTGCGCCTCTGCGCCTTTGCGAGAAAAAAATCCCGGAAAACTTTTGCCCGGGTACTTAGGTGATTTCCGGAAAAGAATATACCAAGTGCGGTTTGTAGTTCCGCCTTCAGGCGGTGTTATGCCGCCTGAAGGCGGAACTGCAAACTTTGATCCGGTATGTTTTTTATTGGAAATCACCTTATGCCAAATAAAAGTGAAACGGGAGCATTCCCAAAAAATAGGTTAAATGTACAGATCATAAAATTCAATATGTTACTCGTTCCCAGGCTCTGCCCGGGAATGCATTCTGCAAGGCTCTGCCTTGCAAGGCATTCCGTTTAACTCACCGGTTTCAAAGTGAAATGCGAGGCAGAGCCTCTGCAAACGCATTCCCAGGCGGAAGCCCGGGAACGAGAATTTCCTACTTTTTGGGAATGCGCCCAAGTGAAACCGAATTTATCATTATTAAAGAACGCTGAGAAGGTTGCGGATACCGAAAACAGGTATTATATTCAGAGTTTTTGGATATCTTTCATAACAGCATAAAAATAGCTGAGACTTTCCGTTTTCTCAAAAATCATATTTGGGAATACAAACAAGGTCTTACAAAAAAATATCATTTTTGAAAAATGTAAACTGCCAATCTTTGAAGCAGATGAAAGGAAGAAACAAAGAAACCATGACAGGACATAAGGATATTCAGAATCCGGATGATTATACGGAAAAGGATTACCAGGAATTTGAGGAAAAGCTCTTTTCTCCTTCTGCATCAGTTGCCGAATTGGAAGATATCTGTATGACACTTGCTCATCTTCCGACAGAGAGGGCCCAGGGCTTATTAATGAAGTTCAGGGAAACAGCGCGTTCCCAAGAGGTCCTATGGCTGGATTGTGCCGCGGAAGAAGGGCAGTATCATTATCTTTCTCCCCAGAATGATGAAGAAAGCAGGGATTACCTGGCATTAAAGGTGATGCAGGAACTTTGGGATGAAATCATCGAACTGGAAGTAAAACATGACCAGTTTAAATTAGAAGCGGAGAAAGAAGACATTCAGTATCAGGCCATAGAATCCCTTATAAAAGAAGGAAAACTTGAAAAGGAAGAAGGGTACGGCTTTCATGACGCTAATACTATCACAACCTCTGAAATGGAAGACTTGGCCCATCAGATTTCTGTGAAGGAAAAAATCTTTGATAAGATAAAAGAATCCATCAAAACAGACAGATATAAAGATATAGATCCGATGTACATGCGGAACATTCATTTTGGTTAGGTGATTTCCAGAAAATAAAATACCCGTTGCTGCTCGCGAGGGATTGACAAATCCGGATTTGTCAATCCGAACCGAACAGCAACGGGGCAGAACCGCGGTATATTATTTACTTGATACCCGGAACCGGAATCGCTGGGAACGAAAGGCAAATTGCAGATTCGCCTTAACATAATGATAATCCTGAAGAATATGGACAGACAAGCAAATGCTTCTTATAACCGGGATTTTTATACCTGGATCAGATGGAATACTGATTTACTAAGACAGGGAAGACTGTCGGAAATTGATGCTGAAAATATAGCAGAAGAACTGGAAAGTATGGGAAAACTGGATAAACGCCAGTTGATAAACCGTCTGATTGTTTTACTCATTCATCTGCTTAAATGGGAATTCCAATCCGAGCGCCGCTCAAAGAGCTGGAAAAGCACAATTATTGAACAGCGCAGGCGAATCCTTCAGTTACTGGAAGACAGCCCGAGTCTTCATCATTTGTTTAAAGAAAAAATGAGCTACGCTTACCAGACGGCAGTGAAACAGGCATCGAATGAGACAGGTTTTGAAATACATATCTTTCCGCAAACCTGTCCTTATTTATTAACAGAACAGATTCTGGATGATGAATTTTATCCTGAATAAAAGAGCAGGATAGAACCTCAGTAGCGTAATCTTTCAGATTGCGCCGATCCTGCCATAAAACTCTATTTAAGGAGAGAAATAAAAATGTCAGAGGATTGGGAACCGAAGATCGTCAGCTTTTTTTGCAACTGGTGTACTTACGGCGCGGCTGACCTGGCCGGTGTCAGCCGTTTTGAGCATCCAGCGAACACACGGGTTATCAGGCTTCCCTGTTCAGGGAGAGTCAGTCCCAAGTTCATCCTGGCCGCCTTGCGCGAGGGCGCGGACGGCGTCTGGGTGTCCGGATGTCATCCCGGGGATTGCCATTACATCGAAGGAAATTACTACGCCCGACGGAAATTCGCACTTTTCAAAAACCTGCTGGAATATATGGGGGTGGAACCGGAGCGGGTTCATTTTTCATGGATATCATCCGCGGAAGCGACAAAATATGTTGATGTCGCAAAAGAAGTGATTGAGTCTGTCAGGAAACTGGGACCAAATACACGTTTTGTCAAGCACAAAGCCAAGGTAGCATAACATGTTAGGATATACGGATAAAATAAAAGAAATATCGGAACGGCTCTTAAAAGAAGGCAAGGTTGACATGGTCATCGGTTTTAAAAAAGGAACCATGCCCATGATGAATGAGCCATGCGTGATAAAAAAAGCAGAAGATGCCGGAAAGCTGGTATGGGATAGCAATTGCGGTATTAACCTGGCAAATTACCTGACCGACAGAAAGGAAAAGATCGGGATTATTGCCAAGGGATGTGATTCACGAAACATTGCCACCCACATCGTTGAGAACAAGATCAGGAGAGACCAGCTTGTTATTATCGGCGTTCCGTGCAAGGGGATGATTGACCGGCACAAAATCGCTTCCATGTCTGAAACAGAAATCCTGTCGGTAACAGACGCGGGAGATGAGATCATCGTAAAGGCAGAAGATTCTGAAAAAACCTTGAAAAAGGCAGAGGTATTGCAGAAAAACTGCGCTGTATGCACCCATCGGAACCCGGTCATATATGATGAACTGGTAGCTGACCTTGTGGAAGAGCAAAAGGATGCGGACAGATATGCGGATGTCCGTGAGATCGAGGCCATGTCTGCTGAAGAAAAGTGGAAATACTTTGATGACCTGCTGGCCCCCTGCATTCGCTGCTATGCCTGCAGAAACGCCTGCCCCCTCTGCTATTGCCCCACATGCTTTGTGGATGAATCCCGGCCCCAGTGGGTGGGCAAAAGCACTGATCCCATGGACACAAGAACCTTTCATTTCCTGAGGGCCTATCATTGCGCGGGCCGCTGTACTGATTGCGGGTCGTGTGAGCGGGCATGTCCGGCAGGCATCAATATAAGGGTGCTGACAAAGAAGCTGGAAAAGGATTGTTTTGAATCTTACGGATGGGAAGCGGGGCTGACAACAGAAGATCGCCCGCCCCTGGACACCTACAAATTAAATGATCCGGAAGATTTTATAAAATAGCCAGGTCGTCAGTTGCCCGTTGTCAGTTGCCACTTTATCGTTTGCGGCAACCTCTGGCTGCGGACTGCTGACCACGGAGGTTAAAGTGATGAAGGTAATTAAGATTGATAAGAAAGACTGGGCCGGGGGACTGGGTAAGTTAAGCGATGCCTATCGCCTGTTCGGCCCTGTAAAAGATAAAGATGTCAGTGATTTCAAAGAACTTGCTGCAGGAGAACTGCCGGATTTCGATTTTCTGAATACGAATCTTTCAGCAAAATCAGCGGTGTTTCCCCAGAACGAAGTGATGTTCGAATATTCTCTGGATGAAAGCCAGGAAGATCATCATATCATGAAGGAGCCTGAAAAGGATTATTCCCCCCGGGCGGTCATCGGTATCCGACCCTGCGACGCGGCCGCGTTTCTGCTGGTAAAAAGAAATTTTGATACGCCGGAGTATAAAGACCCTTACTGGATTCGTGCGTATGAGGCCAGCACATTTGTGGGGCTTGCATGTAATGATCCGGGTAAGACCTGTTTCTGCACCACGGCCGGATGCGGCCCTTTTCATGAAGACGGGCTGGATGTGCTCATTGCGGACGCGGGGGATCATTTCCTGGCAAAAGCCATTACGGAAAAAGGTGAAGCCCTGCTACAGGCCGCGGGATGGGGTGCAGAGGCAGATGGCGGACAGATCGAAACCATGAAGAAAGCGGCAGAAGCAAAGATCAGCAGCACTGTCAGTACTGACAGCCTGAAAGACAAGGTAACTACTGAACTTTATGATGCATCTTTCTGGGAAGATACTGCTTTTGCCTGTCTCAACTGCGGAACCTGCACTTATGTCTGTCCAACCTGCTGGTGCTTTGATATCCAGGATGAAAATTACGGAAAGGCCGGCATCCGGATGCGGAACTGGGACAGTTGCATGTACCCGCTGTTTACTATTCACGGATCGGGACACAATCCCAGGGGAACCAAAACACAACGGGTCCGGCAGCGTTTCATGCACAAATTAAAGTATTACGTGGACAAGTATGGTGCCGGGATACAATGTGTCGGATGCGGCCGCTGTGTTCGTCTTTGTCCGGTCAATATTGATATCCGGGAGGTTTGCGAATTCATGAACAGCTATGATCCGGCCGCTACGACCTGCAAGGCCGCGTAAATCAGGGTCAGTGGTCAGTGGCTTCGGCGTGAGACTTCAGTCGAACGGGGTTTGTTGCAACGGACAACTGACAACTGACAACTGACAAAAAGGGAGTCAACCATGCAAAATCCATATTGGCCTTATCCGGTTCGTATTGATAACGTCATTACAGAAACTGAAGATAAGAATCTGAAAACATTTAAATTTATTTTTCTGAATCCTGAAGATGAGGAAAAATTTGCTTATAAAGCGGGTCAGTTTGCCGAACTTTCGATAACGGGAAAAGGGGAAATTCCCATCGGAATCGCTTCATCTCCCACGGAAAAAGGCTTTGTGATGTTCACAGTCAACAAAGTGGGACTGGTTTCATCCTTTCTCCATGCCATGAGGCCCGGGGATATTATGGGAATCCGAGGCCCCTTGGGAAACTGGTATCCCTGGGAGAAGATGGAGGGAAAAAATGTGATCATTATCGGAGGCGGTTTTGCATTTACCACCCTCCGTTCGTCCATTATCTATATGCTGGCCAATCGCTCAAAATTTAAAGATATCCATGTGATATACGGCGCCAGGAGTCCGGGGATGCTGCTTTACCGGGATGAGCTGGCTGAATGGGAAAAGCGGGACGACATCAATATGCACATCACTGTGGATGCGACTGATGATCCTGACTGGAAGTACAATGTCGGATTTGTTCCCACGATTACGGAACAGAAAGCCCCGCCCTCTGACGGGGAGACATACGCGATTATATGCGGCCCCCCGATCATGATAAAGTTCACCCAGCCGGTTCTGGATAAGCTGGGATATGATAATGATCATATCATCATGTCCCTTGAGAACCGAATGAAGTGCGGTATCGGGATTTGCGGTCGGTGTAATATCGGGAAAGAATTCGTGTGTAAAGACGGCCCTGTGTTCACGCTGGGCGAACTGAATACTACGCCAAAGGAATATTAGTACTTTTTAAGTTCGTCCCCCCTTTAAAAAAGGGGGGACGAATTTAGGGATTTCCCAATAAATAATCTGCCCACGCTGCCCGTCTGACCTTAATTTTAATCTTGCTCCTGCTCTTGCTCTTGTGCTCTTTATCAAGCAGGAGCGAGAGCACAAGAGTAAGAGCACAAGAGCAAGATACCGGGTATATTAATTTGGGGGAATACAAGTTGATGTATTAGGTATTTTTGTGCAACTTATAATGCCACGAAGGCGCGAAGGCTCTTTGTGTTTCTTTGTTTCTTCGTGTCTTTGTGGCATTATCTGTCTGTGTTTTCTTTCGGTTAAAAAAATACGATTTTTGCCTGTATAAAAGACAGCATCAAAAATACTTGAAAAGATTGCACTCATGAATTCCGATTTTTTTTAAAGAGATGTTTATCATTTTTCATATTGACATTGAAATATAAATCAGATATGAAGTCTCTTTTCAGATTATGGGGGTAAATAATATTGCTTTGCGAACTTCGCGGGGTCTGAAAACGAAGGTGACTGGTTAAAGAAGTTTAACAGGCTGCGGCCATTAGACATAGATGATTAATAATATTTAAAGGAGGTTAATTAATGCCAACAGTTGATTTCAAAGGAAAGAGTTTTACGATAGATGAAGATGGTTTCATTGATGACTATGGAAACTGGAGCGAAGAGTGGGTACAGTGGGTAAAGGAACAGGAAGGTATTGAGGAACTCAACGACGAACACAGGAAGGTGATCCAGGTCCTTCAGGAGTACTATGAGAAAAATGGTATTGCACCTATGGTCCGTGTTCTTTCAAAAGTCACAGGTTTCAAACTGAAACATATTTATGAATTGTTTCCGTCAGGACCGGGTAAGGGAGCATGTAAGATGGCTGGCCTTCCCAAACCGACCGGATGTGTATAGTTCACCATCCCTCTTAATTTTTTCGACGACTTGATCCGTAAAGCCCTGCGTTGTAAACAGCGGGGCTTTTTTATTTGCTTTTTTGATGCAGAGATTTTATATAAGAAACGGGATTCATAAGAAAGCTTCCGAATCCTTGGATGGTTAGCTGGTTTAACCTATTAATAATAAAATAAAATTATAAATTTTGAAATGTATGCGGTCCAAAAACAACTTTTCCCAGATCAAAAAACTGACACTGCTAAAAAACATCGTTCCGGAACCTTTGTAGATAACATGAAACTACCTGTTCATCGTTGGTTCAGATATTCTGCCGGTTTTTCTGCTGAATGGGTTAACGCATTAATTATTGAAATAAAAGAGGATAAATCAGATTTATTAGTATTTGATCCTTTTGCTGGTTCTGGCACAACATTATTAGCCGCTGACTATGTTGATGTTAAAAGTATCGGAATCGAAGCACATCCTTTTGTATCTAAAATTACACATGCCAAACTGTCATGGTCTGAATCTCTGCAAAATTTTTCTACTAAAAGAGATGTAATTTTAAATGATGCAAATGAAATGACACCTGAATCGCTTAATTATCCAGATCTTATACATAAATGTTTTAATAAGGATACTCTTACAAAATTAGATAGACTTAAACGAGCATGGATAAAAAATAATGATGAAAGCCCCTCATCATCGCTTTCATGGCTTGCTCTGACTGCTGTTTTGCGCTCAACTTCATCTGCGGGGACAGCACAGTGGCAATACATTCTTCCAAATAAAAAGAAAAAAGTCACATCTGAACCCTTTGAAGCTTTTCGTAATCAAATTGGATTAATGATAGCAGATATGAGGTTGTTCCAAAAATTTTCTAAAAAAAATTTAGGCAGATTATTTCAGGGTGACGCAAGAAAATGTCCTGATGTACCGGATAATTGTGCTGATTTAGTAATAACGTCACCTCCATATGCCAATAATTACGACTATGCAGATGCTACTCGCTTTGAAATGTCATTTTGGGGAGAAATTCAAAATTGGGGCGATTTACATCAGGCGGTAAGACAGTATTTAATTCGATCATCATCTCAACATGCCTCAAAAGAAAAGCTTATTTTGGAAGAAATATTGCAAAAAAATATTTTAAAACCTATTTACAATGAAATTTCAGAAGTTTGTCATGAATTAGCAAAAGAAAGACTACTGCATGGAGGAAAAAAGCATTATCATACAATGATTGCAGCTTATTTTTATGATATGGCTAAAATTTGGTACGAAATAAAAAGAATTTGTAAAAACGATGCAAAATTATGTTTTGTTATAGGAGATTCTGCTCCTTATGGTGTCTATGTACCTGTCGAAAAATGGTTGGGCAAATTAGCTATTGCCGCTGGTTTTAAATCATACTATTTTGAGAAGTTAAGAGATCGTAATATTAAATGGAAAAATAGAAAACACAGAGTCCCTCTGCATGAAGGCCGTCTGTGGATTGATACTTAAATGGCCGATTCTCCTGCACATAAATTCGGACAAATAATTGGCGACTTGCTTGAACATTCGATTGAGATTGTTTTAAGAGAATTTATAAGTAAATATCCACGATTATACCTCGACACAAAAGGCTCAAGAAAAGAGAAAAAGTAGAAAAAAAGTATCGTGGACAGACAAATATGGTAATTCGCATGATCTTGATTTTGTCATTGAATGGGATGGCTCTGAAAATACGATTGGTAAACCTGCTGCATTCATTGAAAGCGCTTGGCGAAGATATACAAAGCATTCACGGAATAAAGCTCATGAAATTCAAGGTGCAATAACTCCTTTATTTGAAACATTTGAAAAATATTGCCCTTTCAGGGGTGTTATTCTCGGAGGAACTTTTACTGAAGGGGGGCGTATCCGGCACTCGGGGGATTACTCATTTTCCGGCTGAGGAAAACCGTTAAAACGGTTAAAAAGGTTCTGTGCATGGCTGTCACCCCGTTAAAACGGGGTGTTAATGAAATTTCAGGGTACATTTTCATTAACCCTCTGATTTATCAGAGGGATATCGGAGCAAACCCCGCATAGCTGTAACCGTTTCAACGGTTTTATAACCGATGCGGATTTGTCCGAGTCAATATGCTCCCCCGGGTAGCGGATACGCCCACTGAAGGGGCTTTGACTCAACTCAGATCACTTGGTTTTGAAATTTTATATTTTGATTATGACACTATAATTGAGGCATTTTCAGCTTGCGGTATTGATGCGTTCTTTGATGAAGATACCTCTGACAAATCAGTCCGAAAGAGAATTGATCTTTATAATTCGCTTAGTGATGTTGAAATTGAAAAAATAGAAAGTCGAATTCGTGAAATCAAACAAGATGAAATTAATAAGTTTATTGGCTCGCTTGAACGAACTATATTGAGAAGTATAGAAAAAATAATCATTGTTGCACTTCATGGCAAAGAGTATCAAGCAAACAAGATTCAAGATGCTATTAAATATATTGAGAAATACAAATCAACAAAAAACTCCGTGAAATTTGTTAAATTTGAAATATTCGTCAGATACAATAATGGCGATAAAGTAGATGCAAGTTTTCAAGATAAAGTATCAGCCGTTAATTTTTTAAAGTTATTTTAAATAAATGTAAGCTAACCCGGCAATGAACTTTTAAACAAAAGGGTTCCGGCAGATATCGCTACTACACCGATTCGTAAATTCCTCCCCCCTTTTTTAAAGGGGGGCCGGGGGGGATTTCTGCCGTAACACCTTTTTTTAGCAACGTAAAATCCCCCCGGCCCCCTTTAAAAAGGGGGGGACGAACTTCCAAAGTGGTGTACTACGCCCTTTTGCATAGTTTAAAAAGCTTTTTCGGAGGCCCGAATGATCCTGAACATTAAAACCGGAGCCAGGACAGAGTTGGCTGACATAACCTCAAAGGTGCAGGAAGCTGTTCGTTTTGCTGGTATAGATGAGGGGATATGTATGCTGTACGTGCCGCATACCACCGCGGCAGTTACAATTAATGAAAGCGCTGATCCGAGTGTGAAATCCGATATTCTCATGGTTTTAAATCAGATGGTTCCCTGGGAAGCCGATTATCGGCATATGGAAGGGAACTCCTCACCTGCCCATATCAAATCAACGCTTGTGGGTGCATCGGAACTGGTTGCAATTGAAAACGGCAGGTTGGTTCTGGGAACCTGGCAGGGAATATTTTTTTGTGAATTTGACGGCCCCAGGAGCAGGAAACTGCATGTAACATTCATGAACAAATAGGAATAATCGTTGTGAGCAGATCGAAAGAACTCCGAAAATGGTCGCTTGGGATTGGCAAATCCCAAGCGGCCAAGTCACCCGTTGCTCCGTAAGATTGACAAATCCGGTGACATGGCTCGGATTTGTCAATCCGAGCCGAGCCGTTTGGCCCGAACGAAGATCAAGGTTACTTTCGATCTGCTGACTATAAACGAAAAGGAGCCTCCATGCCGCTGCTGGATGACACTGACAAAGCAATTCTGAACCGGATTCAGTCCGATTTCCCCATAACATCAAGCCCGTATGCTTCCATTGCTGATGATCTCGGTCTTTCTCATACAGATGTCCTGAGACGGGTTGCCCGATTGAAGGAAAACGGAATTATCCGACGGATCGGCGGCAATTTTTTTCCTTATAAACTGGGATTTGTCAGCACACTTTGCGCTGCAAAAGTTCCTGAAGATAAAATTGATTTTTTTGCAGAAACGGTCAACCTTTATCCCGGGGTGACCCATAATTACCAGAGAGATCATGAATTTAATATCTGGTTTACTTTTATTGCCCCGTCCATGGAAGAAATCGAATCAAACCTTGAAAAAATTTCTCAGGAAACAGGGATATCGGAGATTTTCAATCTCCCGGCGATAAAAGTGTTCAAGGTCAAAGCCCATTTTGATCTGTAGTATAAATTTTGAGATGTAATCTTCTCCTCTTTGCTCTCCTGAATAAACGGACGAAATTTTATTTCGTAATTTCAGCCTGGGAATCAATCCCCAGGCTGAAAGCCAAAGCAGCCTGCTGGAAACCTCGGAGTCTTTGCTGAAGAATATACGGGGTGATCCCAGACCTCCGAGGTTTTGATGATCACCGGCCTGCTGAGTTTCCAGAAACCTCGGAGGTCTTTGCTGAAGATATCTGGATTGATCCTCGGCAGGCTGGCATAAATTTTGCAACTTGTATATCCCATGGTATTCGATAATTTCCTGCAAGTTTTGTAAGTTTTCCCCCTTTTAAAAACGACAAAATTTGCAGGAAAAACTGAGAGGTGAAAATGATCAGCAAAGAAGACGGCTTTGATCTGCATCTGAAATGGCATTTCCCCGAGGCAAGACAATATTCGTTCACTTTTATCATCCTCTTTATCACACTCGCCATTATTTACGGAAACAGCTTCGATTGCGAGTTTCATTTTGATGATTTCCCCAATATCGTTGATAACACGAATGTTCATCTGAAATCGTTATCTTGGGAAAATATAAAGAAGACTTTTTATGAATATGGCCGGAATAAAATAAGCCGGCCCCTGTCCTACCTGAGTTTTGCTCTCAACTATTATATCCACGATGCCAATGTGTTCGGGTATCATCTGGTTAATTTCACTATACATTATGTGGCATCTGTATTTCTTTTCCTGTTTATTTACAATACCCTGAAACTCCCGATTCTAAGGGAGAAATATGACAGGCTTGCTTATTCCGTTGGACTGTTGTCCGTATTTTTATGGGCAACTCACCCCTTACAGGTCACTGCTGTAACATATATCGTTCAGAGAATGACCAGTATGGCAGGCATGTTTTATATTATGGCAATGTATTTTTATCTGAAAGGGCGAATTTCTGATAGCAGGAAAAAGAAAATCGGGTTCATAATACTCTGCGGGATTTCTGCGGTACTTTCGTTTGCCAGCAAACAAAATGCAGCTATGCTTCCGTTAAGCCTGTTTTTATATGATTTATTTCTTATTCAGGGTGTTACAAGAAAAAGTCTGAAATATAACTTGAAACTGTTTATCCTTCCCATAACGATAATCCTTTTTCTGGGTACGTTATATACGGATATTAAGGTGACATTAGATGGATATGATCTTCGTCTCTTCACTCTTACAGAAAGATTGCTTACACAACCGAGGGTAATTCTTTTTTATATCTCCCTGCTGCTCTATCCGGCTGATTCCCGTCTGACACTTCTCTATGACATTGAACTCTCCAAGTCCGTCTTTACCCCTTGGGCCACTCTTCCGGCTATTCTGATCATTATTATTCTCATCGGGATCGCTCTGAGGATTTGTCAGAAATTTCCTCTTATTGCTTATTGCATCCTTTTCTTTTTCATAAATCATCTTATTGAAGGCTCGGTCATACCTTTGGAGCTGATATATGAGCATCGCAACTATCTTCCGTCAATGATGTTTTTCATTCCTGTTGCCATATTCATGATCAAGGTTATCAGCTATTTTTCATATAAAAAAACGATTCGGTTTATGATGGTCTTTGTGTTTACCTTTATCTTGTCATCCCAAGCACATTCCACCTATTTTCGCAATAACATTTTTAAAAACGAATTTACAATCTGGCTGGATAATACTGAAAAATCACCGAATCTGAGCCGCCCCCATAATAACCTGGGCAAATATTATGCAGACATAGGACTTGAAGCTGAAGCACTTGAGGAATTTGAGGAATCACTTCGCCTGAATAACTTTTCAAGGGTAAAAAGTCCCGCTCTTTATCATTATAATATCGGAATGTATCATCTGAGAAAGAGAGTGTATGACCAAGCTATGGAACATTTCCTGATAAGTAAAGACATTTACTCAGGAAATCCTCATCCCCGAACATTATACGGGCTTGCCATAACACATTATAAACTGGGAAATCTTGCAGAGGCGCAAAAATTTATCCAAGAGGCTTTATCGAAGAGTCCTTTCAGCGCAAACTATCATATGATTCTGAGCCTGATTCTGCTTGAATCAGGCGACACGGATGCTTCAATAGAAGTAGCCCGAAAGTCATTGGAACTTGATCCGGGCTACGATAAGCCGTTAATGATACTTGCAGAAGCTTTCAAAAGAAAGGGAAAATACAGTGCGGCTGTTCAATATTGGGAAAAATTTTTGCAAAAGTATCCGACATATATCAAAGGTCATCTTGCGCTGGTCGAGTTGTTTTCTATCACAGGAGAAAACATGAAGCTGAACAGGATCATCGGCCGGGTGATGTACCTGAAAGGAGAAAAAACTTACCTTGAGGTTATGTGCGAGCAACCCCGGGGAGATGAAATTGTTACCTATATACCTGAGCCGGAAGTATTGCTGCCTGTCATCAGGAAAAGCCTTTCTGATCAGAGTAAGGAACTTGCTAATGTTTTACCATAATTAAAACATTTTTCTCTGCCGCTTAAAAGCGAATCTTAATTTATTGAGGCTTTTCCCAAATTTTCTCACTACTGAACTCGCTGTCTGCAGCACCCTTACTCTGCGCTTTTACGGTAATAATGCCAGATCCAGAGGTAAAAGTGAAACTGAAGTCGCCTGCAATACTTCCACAGGCAGCAGCAAGATCAGACATAGTAGGTTCCCCATCATTTGCCAGTGACAGTCTGGCATACTGCATGGAAACAGTTGACAAACCCGCAGACAGTGCGCCATCAACCGCCTTTTGTTTGGACTGCCGGGTCAAAGTCATAAACTTCGGCACGGCCACTGCTGCTAATATCCCCAAAATGACCAATACCGCAATGATCTCAATGAGCGTGAAACCTTCTTGGCTTTTCAGAGTTTTTTTTGTATTCTTCATTTTAATATGTCTCCTTTCCTAAATAATATTTTTCAGCCCGAAATCAGGCATTCTGAGTTTTAGACATGCACAAATTGTGCCAACGACAGCCCAATTTTCAAGTTGTCAGGATACTTTTTATTTTTATATAATAAACTCGGCTTCTTAAAATTAGCACCCAGTTTAGTTTCTTTTATCGGATTTGTCAAGTCCGAATAAAAATCTACAAAAATTGTAAGAAAAACGTCTTAACTTGTTACAGGATGACCCGATTAAACATTCATGATCAGGGTGGTTTGAAAAATGTATTTTCACGGTAATTAATCTTTGTTTCGCTAAATCCGTGTAGCGGGACAGTTTCAGGCTATGAACTATTGCCCCTTTCATTTCATAAAACAGGTGGTAAAGTCAATAGGCTAAAGAGAGTATTTTGAATTGGCAATATTTTTATTGTCTGAACTCGGATGGTCAGGATTAAAGAATTTTCAGGATAGCGTTCTGTAAATCCTGTCTGTCCTTTAATCCTGAAAATCCGAATTCATTTAAGGGACACGGATAAACACGGATGAACACGGATTTTCTTACAAAAAAAATCCGTGTCAATCCGTGTCAATCCGTGTCCGAAAAAACCGCGGATGTAGAACCATTTTTCAAATCGTTTCTGCCATTTGTCTGAACTCGGATGGTCAGGATTAAAGGATTGTCAGGATAGCGTTCTGTAAATTCTGTGTCCGAAAAAACCCGCGGATGTAGAACGATTTTTTAAATCGTTTCTGCCATTTGTCTGAACTCGGATGGTCAGCATTTAAGGGACACGGATAAACACGGATAAACACGGATTTTCTTACAAAAAATCCGTGTTCATCCGTGTCAATCCGTGTCCGAAAAAACCGCGGATGTAGAACGATTTTTCAAATCGTTTCTGCCATTTATCTGAACCCGGATGGTCAGGATTAAAGGATTGTCAGAATAGCGTTCTGTAAATCCTGTCTGTCCCTTAATCTGAAAATCCGAGTTCAGATAAATGGCAGAAACGAAGACCAAAGCCCATTTTTTTTATCCTTTAGAATTTTATCAGGTCAGGAGGCACAGCGTGTATAAAGGTAAATCAGTATGTGTGGCAGTACCGGCATACAATGAAGCAACCCAGATTGGCAAAGTCATTGAAACTATGCCGGATTATATTGACCATATAGTTGTGACAGACGACGTTAGCACTGATAAAACTGCTGAAATCGTAAAGCAATACCAACAAGACGATATCAGGATCACCCTGATAGAGCATGAAGTGAACCAGGGGGTGGGGGCCGCAATTGCAAGCGGATATAAATACGCAAAAGACAGGAATTATGATATCGCAGTTGTCATGGCCGGGGATGGCCAGATGGATCCTGATGACCTGCCGGCACTGCTTGAACCGATTATTGAAGGACGAGCGGATTATTCAAAAGGTAACAGGCTGATTACCGGGGAAGCATACCGAAGGATTCCGAAAGTAAGATATTTTGGCAACGCGTTTCTTTCCCTGTTCACCAAAATTGCATCTGGTTACTGGCATATTGCCGATTCCCAGTCCGGATATACTGCAATTAACAAAAAAGCACTTCATACCATTGACTGGAGCAAAATGTATAAACAGTACGGGCAGCCCAATGATCTTTTGGTGCGTCTGAATGTCTGCAGCTTCCGGGTGGCGGATGTGCCTGTGAGACCGGTCTATAATATCGGTGAAAAATCCGGGATAAAAATAAGCAGGGTGATATTCACCATCAGTTGGCTGCTCATGAAAATGTTTTGCTGGAGAATGAAGGAAAAATATGTTATCCGTGATTTTCACCCGCTGGTCTTCTTTTATGGATTTGGCGGATTTTTTTGCATGACAACGATCTTGCTGTTTGCAAGGGTTTTTTATTTCTGGATTTTCATAGGACATATTCCACAGATAAACGCGCTTGCTGCATTTTTTTCTTTTACAAGTGCCAGCCTGTTCACACTTTTTGCCATGTGGTTTGATATGGAAGCGAATAAGGATTTAAAAGTTTGAATATATTTATAAACATCAGCCATCCCGCGCATGTTCACTTTTTTAAAAACACGATATCAATACTCTCCCGAAGAGGTCACCATATCATTGTCGGGGCAAGAAATAAGGAATTCACGTTAGAACTGCTAAGAGCCTGTGATATCAGACATGTTGTTTTAACAAACAAAGGAAAGGGACTGGCCGGTCTGATAAAAGAACTTTTTGAACAACAGTTGAAGATAGCAAATATACTCAGAAAGCACCCGGCAGATATCATGCTTCAGATCAGCGGCGTATTCAATGCGCCTGTGGGAAGATATCACAGGATTCCCACCATTGCCTTTTCAGATACGGAAAACGACAGGTGGGGAAATATGCTGTCTTTTCCATTGAGCAGGCATGTTGTTTTTCCGGCCTGCTTTAATCATCGTATCGGCGGTTCATGGAAAAATCAGATCCGTTATCCCGGATATCATGAACTGGCATATCTGTCCCCCCGATATGTCCCTGGAAAAATCAGACCTGAAAACAAATTTATGGTAAGATTCGTGGGGTGGGGTGCCGGACATGATATCGGAGAAAATGGCCTGTCAGACAGTCAGAAAGTGGCGATTATCAATATTCTTAAAAAATTCGGTACGGTCCATATTTCTTCCGAGAGCCAGTTACCGGATGAAATTTTAAAATATTCATGTTCCTTCCACCCTTCTGAAATCCATGATTTTATGATGACATGTAAAATGGTTGTCGGAGAATCAGCAACTATGACCTCGGAAGCAGCCTGTCTGGGAATCCCCGCGATTTTTATTTCAAATACAGCTCGGGGATATACAACAGAACAGGACAGGAAATACAACCTTATCAGGCACTACCGACTGAACCAGTGGGAAGATATTACCCGTCAGTTGAAAAAGTGGGCAGTTGAGGATTTGGGAGATGCCTGGCAAAAGAAAAGGTGGGATATGTTAAAGGATAAAATAGACATTACAGCTTGGTTGGTCGATCTTATTGAAGGCTATCCTGAAAGCATTGCAGACGCCCAAACAGGAAATTTTAAAAGGTATCTCATAAATTGTGTGGGATAGCAGGAATTTTTTGTCAGAAGGGATTGACCGAGTCTGACATTGATGTGGTCAGACGGATGAATATTATCCAGAAACACAGAGGGCCGGATGATGAAGGGGTGTATGCCGATGCATCCTGCTGCGTTTTGGGACACCGACGCCTTGCTGTCATAGATTTGTCAAAGGACGGCCATCAGCCCTTTATTTCAGATGACGGGAGATTCCGGCTTGTATATAATGGTGAGATATATAACTATATTGAACTTAGGAATGAACTGAAAGGGCTCGGATGGCAGTTTAAAACAAAGACCGATACCGAAGTGTTGTTAAAAGCATATCAGCAATATGGAACAGCATGTTTGTCAAAGTTCAACGGCATGTTTGCCTTTGTCATTTATGACTCAGAACGCCGGGATTTATTTCTGGCCCGGGATCGGATGGGAATCAAGCCGTTGTACTATGCAATTCTTGATTCTGTATTGTATTTCGCATCGGAAATCAAGGCGATTTGCGCCGTCCCGATGCTGAGACCTTCGATAAATTACCAGAGTTTATTTGATTTCCTCGTCTTTAACAGAACCGATATCTGGGATGAAACATTTATTTCTGAAATCAGACGTATTCCCAAAGGCTGTTACGCAACCTTTGATATAAATGGATTCCGAACAACGCAATGGTGGAAGCCTGAAGATTATATCAACACCAACGATTGTCCTGATAAAGACGTATTGATGAAAATACACGAACTTCTCATTTCTTCGGTACAGTTGAGAATGCGCAGCGATGTTCCCACAGGTTCCTGTCTGAGCGGGGGGACGGATTCTTCGATTTTGATCGGAATTCTTTTTGATCATAACGAAATTAATAAAGGATATCCGACTTTTACAGCTTCATTTCCAGGGCATTCACTTGATGAAACACGGTATATTGACTGGTTAAATCGGAAATACCCTTTTAAAAACATCCGCACCTTCCCTGACGCAGATAACGCTTACAATGAACTGAGTAATTTTGTCTATACAAACGACGAACCTACGACAAGTCCTTCATTTTATTCTCAGTATGAAGTCATGAAACTTGCAGGGGAATATGGCGTTACGGTTCTGTCGGATGGCCAGGGCGGTGACGAGAATTTCGCAGGCTATCAGTATTTCCACGGATTCAATCTTTATGGCCTGCTCAGAAAGAAAAAACTGCTTCAATTCAGCTCGGAACTGTTGAAAAATATTCTCAGAAAACAAGATAACTCAGCTTATCAGACCCTGGTTTTCCAAATCTTACCGGATTCGGTAAAAAAGAAGATTCTTTTGAAAACTATCCCTTACCTGCATCCTGATTTTTTTTATGAATACATTCGGCATAGCCGTATATACAATGAATTTTTTGATGCAGAAGGGTTAAATCACAGCCTTGTCCGACATTTTCAATATAAACTGGAACATCTCCTGAGAATGGAAGACAGGAACTCAATGGCGTTTTCCATAGAAGCCCGTGTCCCTTATCTTGATTATCGGCTGGTGGAATATATTTTAGGGGTTCGGGAAGATTTGAAAATTTGCAATGGGGAGACAAAGTACTTGCAAAAAATGTCACTGGGGAAATATACTGTACCTGAAATTTTGGAACGAAGGGATAAGATCGGCTTCGGAACGCCGGGAACCGAATGGATGCTTACGAAAAACTGGCAACAGTTGACAGCAGAAAATTATGCGGATCTGACAGAAACCTTCCCAGAAATATTTAAAAAGAATGTCTGCCTGCCGAAAAAAGGCGTTGATCGATGGAAAGTAAATCAGTTATGTGTTTGGAAAAATATTTTTATGCCATGAATTTTGGAAGTCCGATACCTTATGGAAAATAAACGGAAAATATTGACAGGTGTTTTAAAAGCAGCCGAACTGAAAGACTATAAAGGGCACAGTAAATTTGATGCCCTGAACAGCCCCTTACTATACCTGCTTTCTTTTAATAATAAGTGGCTGAAACTCATCTATACGCAGATTGTGAAACAACTGCCATTTAATATTCGCCCCATTCTGAAGGTGGAAAAATCAAGAAATCCGAAAGGCATTGCACTGTTTGCAAGGGCATATTTTTTTCTTTATCAGCAAACGGGTGACACGAACTATTTAAAAAAAGGAGAATTCCTGATCCGATGGTTACTGGATAATCCGAGCCCCGACCAGCCTCACCTTTGCTGGGGGTATAATTTTATCTGGCAGAATACCATCTTTTTGCAGGGCAAATTCGAACCCAACGCTGTTGTTTCCGTATTTGTCGGCGAAGCCCTTATTCATGCTTACAGGATCACCCAAAAAGAGGAATATCTGAATGCCTTGTGTTCAATATCCGACTTCATTATGAAAGATTTACCTGTATTATATGCGTCTGAAAATGAACGGGCCATCGCCTATGTTTTAAGAAAGGCCGGAGCAGTCGTCTTAAATATTCAGGTACTTACAGGAGCGTTCCTCGTAAAAGTCTGGAAACACACAGGGAAACCCCGCTTAAAAGAAACTGCCAGGCATCATATAAACTACACCGTTAACAGGAGAACCGCTTATAATGCCTGGTATTACACTTTCCCAAAGGAAAAATCCCCGATACATCATGATAATTACCACACAGGAGGAATACTGGACGGACTCCTTGAGTATTATGAAGAAACAGGCGATGACCAATATATGGAGATTTATTGGAAAGGCTCAGACTATTACCGGAAAAATCTGTTTGAACCAGATGGCGCGCCCAAGTGGATGAACGATAAAACATATCCTTTTGATATACATGGCGCAGCTCAGGGAATCATATCTTTCAAAAAAGCGGGAAGGCATGATTCAAAGTTTATGCTTCAGGCGGAGACCATCGCAGACTGGACGATCAGGAATCTCTATCGAAAGGAAAAGCATGATTTTGTTTACCGTCAGGGGCGCTGGCTGAAATGGAACTATTCACTGATGAGATGGTGCAATGCCTGGATGGCAAGAGCTTTGGCGGAACCTGATGCGTGATATCACGCATCAGGTATCACGTTTGGGACATGAACAGATTTATAACCCCGGTTATTCGATAATCGAAAAGGCATATATCGCCTTATTCGGTATGCCGATTATCGGACTTCGTATCCGGGCCCGCAATGTGTTTTCTCTTATCCCGGGCGGAAGAAAATATAAACGCATATTGGATGCAGGATCAGGGAGCGGTGTCTTTTCTTTTGAACTGGGGCGTCGTTTTCCAGAGGCAGACGTATTGGGTATCGACCCGTTAAAAAAAGCGGTTAACTCATGTACCCATATTGCAGACAAAATCAGGGCTGCCAATGTTTCATTTCGCCAGATATCTGTTGAACAACTGCCGGAACAGAATGCTTTTGATCTTATTCTATGTGTCGATATCTTGGAACACATAGAAGATGATCTGGCTGCCTTGAAATCTCTATATGGTACACTTGAATCAGGTGGGATACTGGTTTTGCACGTCCCATCACTGTACCGGCGTTATCCGATATGGAAAAAAAGTCTGAATTTTGATGTCGAAACCCATGTCAGAACGGGATATGAACCGGGGGAAATACAGGAGAAGGTTCGGCAGGTTGGTTTTTCTATTCGTGAAAGCGGATTCACCTATGGATTTTTTGAGACATTAGCGAACAATCTGAGCTATATGATTACTCGCGCCAGAATGCAGAATAAGATTCTTTATTCTTTTGCTTTCCCGTTCTTGAACCTGATTTCTCTGCTTGGAATCCGGAGTCGGCCGAATGCTCTTGGCGCAGCTATATTCGTGGTTGCAGATAAGGACCAGTCCGTTGAACAGAATTGATAAGGACAAAATCATTTTAATCGCTCCCGGTCATCGGAGGCTACAGGTAGGCGCGATTGTGCATCTCCCTCTGGCAATTCTTTCTCTTGCTTCATGGCTCCGAAGCAAAGGGGATTATGCTGGAAGAATCAGGATACTTGACACACAGATTCACAAGCCGGCCCCCGAAAACTTTGCCGATGCCGCTGTTGTGGGGATATCGGTTATGACGGGCAGCCAGATAAAATATGGTCTGGAAACCGCCAGTCTGATCAGATCGTCCAATCCCGACGCGGTAATTGTCTGGGGAGGAATTCATCCGTCTCTTTTACCTGAACAGACGACAAAACACCCGCTTGTTGATGTTGTTGTTATCGGAGAAGGAGAGCAGACTTTTCTGGAAATTGCGGATGCTGTCTTTAACGGAGATGATTTAATAGGAATTCCAGGAACATGTATTCAAAATAATAATGAAGTCATTATCGGTCATAAAAGGCCTTTTCTTAGTTTAGACGAAATGCCACTCCCTGCTTATGACTTAATCGACATAAAAAATTACAGGGGGATTGAATATCAATTCGACTATCAGTCTTCAAGAGGGTGTCCTTTCCGATGTGCATTCTGTTATAATCTGGCATTTTCTGGTCGTCGATATAGAAAGAAATCTTCGGCAAAAGTTGTTAACGAACTTATATATCTGCATAAAATTTATGGTGTTGTTAATTTCGGTTTTGTGGATGACGAATTTTTTTTAGATACGAAAAGGATTGAAGCAATTTTTGACGGAATACGGGTTGAAGGCCCAAAGTTCGGCATTATTGCTTCGTGCAGGCTTGATGTTGTTCACGGCTTCTCTCCTGCTTTACTGGAGAAAATGAAGCAAACAGGGGTAACTCAGATGTTTTTCGGGGCTGAATCAGGTTCCCCGAGAATTCTTAAAGCAATCCATAAGGATATCAAAACAGAAGATATTGTCAAAAGTTCCGGAATAATTGCTGAAGCAGGAATCAGGCCGATTCTGAGTTTTATGAGCGGATTTCCTGGTGAAACCCTGGATGACTTTGAGTACACCATTGAGATAATTCTGAAAGTTTGGGATGTTCATCCCCTGGTAACGGTTAACGGAATATTTCCCTTTAACGCTTATCCGGGTACTGAGCTTTATCAAAAAGCAATTGATGCCGGGCTGAAGACACCAATTTCTCTTGAAGAATGGGGGCAGTGGACATTTCAATATGAGCCGGACAGTCCATGGATTGATCCTGTTATGAAACAATGGATGGAAATTGCTTTTTACATGGTCCGCTTCATTTATTACGTTATAAGATACGAAGACAGATACAAAGATAGTTTTATCGCCACCCTCTTGAAAATAGCTGCCTGGCCTTTATTTGCTCTGGTGAAAATCAGAATGAAGAAACGATGGTTTGGCATTGCATGGGAATGGAGAATTTTTGCTTTTATCGCGCGCAGAGCATTCGGGTATCTTTAGGAGAAAAAGTGTCCTTTTTTTACAGTAAAGATTTTTTTGACAAACACGAAGAGAAATATGATTATTATTCCGAAGAAGATTTCCGCGTCATAACAAGGTGCTTGGGGCATCTCCCCCATAATGGCAGTCTGCTTGACTTGGCATGTGGTTCTGGAATTATGGGGGAGCATATCCTGTCTCGGTTTCCTGAACTTAATGTCATCGGAACTGATATCTGCCTTCCGCTTCTCAAATGGGCAAATTTCTGCAAGTGTCACTCCGATGCCTGTTGCCTTCCTTTCAAAGATAACTCTTTTGATTGTGTAATCGCTGTCGCGGCTTTTCATCATTTTTCCAATATTAAAGCGGGAATTGAAGAATGCTTACGCTGCCTGAAACCAGGAGGCATTTTTTTGGCCTGCGAACCGAATAAATTTCACCCCCAGAGACTTATCATGATGACTGACCCGCTTCGACATATTTTCTATAAAAACGGAGACCATGCCATTTCGCCAATACGCTTTAAAAGAATGTTGGCAGGAGAAGCGGATTTCCAAAAGATCAAGTACATCGCTTTTCAAGGTAAAGGATCGGGTTTTTCAGCCGTGTTTAACTACAAAATAATCAACATTTCAACTCCGCGTCTAAAATGGCTTCATCCCTTTATTGCTCCGTGGTTTATAATTACCGCGACTAAGAAAACCTCTGGAAAGTCATTGCGTGGCAGAAAATTATAAACAGGCTGACCCGTTTTACAATGATATAAATGATTCGGTGCTCTTCCGCTAATACTTTGATAATAAATAATCCAATAATTACAAAGAGTTGAAATATACCGAATTTTATTCCGAAAGGGAACAACATGCTGATTTTTCAACTTTTATAATCAGCCTGAAAGATAATCAAAGCATTAGCGGAAGAGCACCAATGATTCAGGACAGTACTGATAAACAACGACTTCAAAGATATATCATTTCAGGGGTTAAGATATCCGTATTATTTATTGTACTGTGGTTTGTAAGTATTTCATTGTATAACTCCGTTCTTCAAGTCAACTGGTCTTCCCTGACGATCCGACCCGGATATTTCATATGTGGTACCCTGATCGTAATTTCCGCAACTCTGCTTGGAATATTTATCCAGCGAAATCTTTACAGCCAGTCAGGCTTTTATCTGTCACGGATCCAGACTTTTATTTTACTTACTTTACCTCCTATAGGCAAGTATTTGCCGGGCAAAGTGTTATCTGTTGCAGGTTATGCTGCCATAGCCAAGTCTTTCGGCATAGAGGTTACAGTCAGCAGCTCCTTGAATTTATTAATTATGGGTACAGGTATTGCTAGTATTTCTATGATTGGTCTTTTGTTACTGTTGTTCCGGGCACCCGTATATTTGAACAACACGCTCCAATCTGGTGTAGCTGTCATACTGCTGATATTCATATTTATCTTGATTTACCCCGGTATCTACCAGAGAATAATGAACTTTATGTTAGGTCTTCTGAAGCAGCCTCCGGTCAGGATTAATCTGAACCTGCGAACAATGAGCAAGTTGTTTACCGGGTTGTCAGTTCAAAACGGGTTGTATATTTCCGGCATATCTGTAGTGGTTCTGAGTGCTGTAAAACTGCCTGTTTCTTTCCTTCCCACTCTCATCGGAGTATCCTGCATGGCATATGTGGCTGGTTTTCTGATCATCTTTGCTCCCGCCGGCATTGGTGTACGTGAGGGGATTTTATTGGTGATGCTGACTCCTGCTTTCGGTGCTGAAACTGCCAGTATTATAGCTATAATAATGCGCCTTATTCAGACGGTTTCGGATTGCCTGTTAGCGACTTCCGGTTTCATACTCTGGCATTTTTTACGGCATAACGCTCATGAAAAAGCCAGATTATGAAAATATTTTCAGTGAAAACGGCATCTTTCATAAAAGCTGAAAAATAGCGGCATCCTTCATTTGCCAGTTTACACTTTCCTGTAGAACGATTTTTCAAATCGTTCCGAACGGGCGCATTTACAACTTGGGGGAGTCCCGGAGGGACGACCGAAAATAGCCCGGCAATTTATTGCCGGGCGGATGTCCCCGTTTTTTCAGTCCCGGAGGGACGACTGAAAAGCTTTTCAGTCGTCCCTCCGGGACGTGATGATCCGGAATCTCACCGGCAATGAATTGCCGGGCTGTTTTCAGAAGTCCTCCCCTAACTTTGTAAATACGCCCAGGAACGCTGGGCGCATTTACAACTTGGGGAGGGACGACTGAAAGCTTTTCAGTCGTCCCTCCGGGACGTGATGATCCGGAATCTCACCGGCAATGAATTGCCGGGCTGTTTTCAATCGTCCCTCCGGGACTGAAAATTACTCCCCCTGACTTGTAAATACGCCCAAGGACGCTCTCTTTTTTTCGTGTGTTCTGTGGTATATTCTTTTCTGGAAATCACCTTATCACCTTCGTCGGGTTCCGATATTTCCATACTCGGAAACATTTACGAAGATATCTTGAAAATTTTTCTGGAATTATCAGTATTGTTATGATATGTTAAGAATGTAAGGGATTGGTACAATTCCTTAAACACGGCAAAATCTCCCCTGAATTATGATAGTTACCTTAACCTAAAACCTGAAACAAAAGCGCATTCAAGGAGGAAAAAAGGATGGAACAACTGGAAAAGCTCATTGAACACATTATCAAACGTGTGAACCTCAGTCTCAGGGAATTCAAAAATAAGGAACCCCACTTCGAGGCTAGTTTGTATCTGGAAAATATGACCCGGATAGATGACCTGCTTAAATATTATGCCTATTACGGCATATGGTCCCACCATCCGCTCCAATTTTATTTCAACGACTCAAATCTCGGGGGAACTTATTTTCTCGGCAGGTGTGAAGTGGATCACTCCGTGCTGTATAATTGCGACGTGCGGGGAGATGAACTAAAGGAAAAAGGGGCTGTTTTCAAGCACGGAGATGAAGAAGTGATCATTAAGCGGCCGGAAATCATTCGCATCCGGAATTGTTTTCTTGTTAAAACCCTTGTCCACAATTATTCCCACTGGCCCGAGGAATTTTATCTTTACCTGATCAAAAACACGATTTCCGCGCCATATGCCAACATTCACGGCTCCCCTACAGACGGATGCTTTCTCGGGGCATTCAGCACCGTGGATCTGACGCATGTTCACGACTGCATTATAGGACGGTACGCATATGTCCAGGTGGGAGACCTGTCCCACTGCAGGGTGGAGTCAGGCAGGGTTTGGATCAGGGTTCCTGATGATAATCCCGGTGGTTATTTTGAATTCAATTATCAGCATGATATAAATAACCTGGAACAATATGTAAGTTTTGAACCGGGCAGGGGGGTCAGTGGAAAATTCATGGAACTCGTGGACAGCCGAAAAGTGGATCTGCAGGAGTTGTATGAAGTCGTTGACCGAAAACACCAGGTCCCGGTTCCGGAAACTACCCATGTGAACCGGTACGCGATGCTGATCGGGAGAGGAAATCAAATCGGGGAAAACGTCCTGATTTCCCAGCGGGCATTTATCGAAAACGCCACGCTCGGAAAGGGCGCAAATGCTCAGGAAAACTGCTATATCGGTTTTTCAAATCTCAAAGGATATAATGTAACCGCGCACGGGGCATCCATTTCCTACTCAGAACTGGGCGAGAGGACCTTTGTGGGATTCAATTCATATCTGTTGGGAAAACCGACCCAGCCACTGCTGGTCGGGGAACAATGCATTATAGCACCGCATACTATCATTGATCTGGAAGAATCAGTCACCGTTCCTCCCAGGCATCTTGTGTGGGGGTATATCCGGAACGCCAGGGACCTCGAAGAACACAGCATGTCCCTCGAAGAACTGGCGGAAATAGAAACCGATGATGAGGGCATTAAGATGGGCGCCATGGAGTTCAAGGGTTCCGGGAAACTGTTTGTCAATGCCTTTCAGTCACGGATTGAGCATATCCTGAAAGACAACGGCGCGCTTTATGACGGCACCGATTCAACACTGGGGCATGCTCAGAAAGGACAGGAGATATCCTTCAATATCATGCAGCCCTATAGGGAAGGAGCGGAAAAGGGAATTTATCCCACGATCTATATCCGTTCGTCTGACACGGAGAAGGCTGTCCGTTAATAAAATGCGAAAACTCGCCTGAGATGGTAGTACACCACTTTTTAAGTTCATCCCCCCCTTTTTTAAAGGGGGCCGGGGGGATTTTATGTTACAAAAAAGGAGGTTGCGGCAGAAATCCCCCCCGGCCCCCCTTTAAAAAAGGGGGGAGAAATTTACAAGTTGCTGTACACCACTTTTTAAGTTCGTCCCCCCCTTTTTTAAAGGGCCGGGGGATTTTATGTTACAAAAAAGGAGGTTGCTTTTATGTTACAAAAAAGGAGGTTGCGGCAGAAATCCCCTCCGGCCCCCCTTTAAAAAAGGGGGGAGAAATTTACAAGTTGCTGTACACCACTTTTTAAGTTCGTCCCCCTCTTTTAAAGGGGGCCGGGGGGATTTTATGTTACAAAAAAGGAGGTTGCGGCAGAAATCCCCCCCCTTTAAAAAAGGGGGGAGGAATTTACAAGTTGCTGTAGTAGTGTTCTACTTTGGGATATCCTTTA